>DATGXP010000654.1:0-2957 GCA_035298845.1 Chitinophagales bacterium | reverse complement strand
CTATATCAGAAAAAACAGAAGGAAAGGATTTAGCCGAAATGTACGACATGCACAGTGCCGGGGCTATTGCCTTTAGCGATGGCATTAAAGCCAGCGCCAATGCCGGCATGGTAGAGCGCTCTCTTTTGTATGTAAAAGCATTCGATGGTTTAATCATGAACCACCCCGAGGAAAAAAGCCTTTCGAAAAACGGTGCTATGCACGAAGGGCTTACCAGCACAAAACTGGGCTTGCCAGGTGCGCCTGCACTGGCCGAGGAAGTATCGGTTAACCGCGATATATATATACTGGAATACACCGGCAGCAAATTGCACCTGTTGGATATATCGTTGAAAAGAAGCGTAGATATGATTCGCCAGGCCAAAAAGAAAGGACTGCGTTTATCCTCATCGGTAAATGCTTATAACCTATTGCTGGAAGAAACCGCCGTGGGTAACTACAATACCAACTACAAAGTCAATCCGCACCTGCGCAGCAAAGAAGATATCAATGCGCTGGTAAAAGGTATTGCCGATGGCACTATAGATACTATTACAAGCTCCCACCAGCCGCACGATGAGGAATGCAAAAAGCTGGAGTTTGATAAGGCGGATTTTGGAATGATTGGATTAGAAACCTGCTTTGCTGCAGCTAACACAGCGCTTACCGGCAAGGTAGAATTGCAAACTATTGTGAATACGCTGGCCAATAACCCGCGCCGTATACTCGGGCTTGAAAATAAAATAGAAGAAGGGGCGTTAGCCGACCTGACATTATTTAACCCCGGTGTGAAGTGGACATTTGAGGCCGGGGATATAAAATCGAAATCGAAGAATACACCTTTTGCAGGCACTACTTTTATTGGCAAGGCATTAGGTGTAATTAATAAAGGTAAAATTCAACTCAATTGAGCAGCGATACTACAAACCAGCACACCGGTGGAATAGGCCAGCCGGTAATTAAGCCCGACCGCAACCTGCCTATCCGCTATGGCATTATAGGCGGTATGGTGATGTGCCTTATAAGCATACTAAGCTATCTCTTCTACAGGCAGCTTTTCGGCTCTATGATGTCGCAGGCTATGTTTGGTTTTTTGTTTATTGCCATCATGATTTTTATACCCGTATGGGGCACGGTTAGTTATAAGCGCGCCATGGGTGGACTTTCGTTCACGCAGGCACTTAGCGCCTGCATGGTTATCATTTTTATTACCCTTACCTTTAGTAGTGTTATCTCCTATATTATCCCTAATTTTCTCGATACCGAATATCCGCAGCAATTGTATGACCTGATGCGCACCAACATGGAAAACACCATGGAAAAATACAACGCTACCGATGAAGATACCCAAAAGGCATTGGAACGTATCTCGTTAGAGCAATTTACGCCTACCATTACCTCTACAATCAAGTCTATGGGCGTTAATTTGGGCCTGGGATTTATTTTAAGTTTAATTGTTGCTTTATTCGTTAGTCGTAATTCTAAAAAAGAGCCCACTGTAAATACAGAACCTTAATGCAAATTTCAGTAGTCATACCATTATTTAATGAGGAGGAATCGCTGCCCGAGTTGGCTGCCTGGATAGAGCGCGTAATGAAAGCCAACAACTTTACTTACGAGGTGCTGATGATAGATGACGGCAGTAAGGATAAAAGCTGGAAGGTGATAGAGCAGCTGTCGCAGCAAAACCCCAACATAAAAGGGATTAAGTTTAAAAAGAACTACGGCAAAAGTGCCGGCTTACAAGTGGGTTTCAGCCATGCGCAGGGCGATGTGGTAATTACTATGGATGCCGACCTTCAGGATTCGCCCGACGAAATACCTGAATTATACCGCATGATTGTGGAAGATGATTTTGATTTGGTAAGCGGCTGGAAAGCAAAACGCTACGACCCAATCAGCAAAACCATACCCACTAAAATATATAACGGCGCCACCCGCTTTATGACAGGCATACAACTGCACGATATGAATTGCGGCCTTAAGTCGTATAAAAATGAAGTAGTAAAGAGCGTGGAAGTATATGGCGAAATGCACCGCTACATACCGGTGCTGGCTAAAAAAGCCGGCTACGGAAATATAGGAGAGAAGGTAGTAGTGCACCAGGCACGCAAATACGGCACTACTAAATTTGGCATGGAGCGTTTTCTGTATGGTTTCCTCGATTTGCTGTCTGTAACCTTTATGACGCGGTTTGCCAACCGCCCTATGCATATTTTTGGTGGCCTGGGTGTGCTTAGCTTTTTCCTTGGTTTCTGCATCACACTATTGCTTACTATACAAAAGTTTGTGTTTATGCAGTTTCACATGACCGACCGCCCACTGTTTTACCTTGGTCTTGTGTTTCTGGTTATAGGCACACAGTTATTTGTAGCGGGCTTTCTGGGCGAATTGATTTCGCGAAAGGCCGCCGATAGAAACCAATACGATATTGCCCGCAGAGTAAATTTATAACCTCACCGGCTACCCATGAAAGTTGTTATCCTCGGTTCTGCCCATCCCTTGCGCGGCGGGCTTGCATCTTACAACGAGCGCCTGGCCCGCGAGTATATGCGGCAGGGGCACAGCGTACAGATATTTACTTTCAGTTTACAATACCCCGATTTTCTTTTCCCCGGCACTACACAATACAGCGACCAACCGGCTCCTGATGATTTGTTTATACACGTAAAGGTTAATGCCGTTAACCCATTTAATTGGTATAAGGTAGGCAAAGAGATTGCAGCCCTGAATGCCGATTTGATGATTGTAAAATTCTGGTTGCCGTTTATGGCACCCTGCCTGGGCAAGATTTCGCGCATAGTAAAAGGCAACGGCAAAACAAAAGTCATCTCTATTCTCGACAACATCATTCCGCACGAAAAGCGCATAGGCGATTTTCTATTGGCTAAATACTTTGCCAATAGTGTAGATGGTTTTATAGCCATGAGCGATTCGGTGCTAACTGATTTGAACAAGTTTGATACGAAAAAGCCAAG
>DATGXP010000653.1:0-8757 GCA_035298845.1 Chitinophagales bacterium | reverse complement strand
AGCCTCATTTGTTGCAAAGATGCAATAAAGCAATCACTAACCCACTTCAGTAGCTACCTGTTGTGGTTCTGGTTTTGTATTCTCTTTAGGCGTAGGATGTGTGTAAAACTGGCTATACCAGGCACGCATTTTCATAATGGGGCCATCGCCCTTTACCAGCAATGGTTTTACAGCATAGTTCTTCCGCTCCCATATAGCTATATCATCGTGAAACTGTGTGGTGGCCTCGCCCAGCAGGTATTTTATTGCCAGCGGAAAAGTACCCTTAGGTGCATACACATAATCTTCCATCCGTACCTTCAGCGTACCCAATGGTGTAAATGTTTTTACCAAAAGCATATTGCCTATCTCGGTAGTAAATTTGAATATCAGGAAGCCCGGCCCAAAGAACATAACCACTGCCTTGCCGCCAGCATGTTCAATTTTTTTACCGGTAGATTTTAAATGCAGGTCTGCCTGGTCGGTAAACCACGCGAGGTGGCTTTCTTTACCTTCACCATATTCCAGGTTTAATACGTGCTTTACTGTAACCCACCGGTTGGCAAATGGTATAGTGAGCAAATCGTGCACATAAGCAAAGTGCGCATGATCGGCACCGTTTTCATTAAAATCCTGCAGGTGTATGCGCAGTATATCCGTAGTCTTTGAGTGGAATTTGTAATCAGCCACTTCCGGAAAATATCCTTCGGCACTCCACGATGGTGCTTCGTTATTAGCGTGGTACCACACCAATATCAGGCCCCACTGCTCTACTACTTTCCAGCTTTTAGTAGCAGCTGCACCTGGTATTTTATCGCAGTAAGGTATGTGTTCGCATTTGCCTTTTGCATTAAACTCCCATGCATGAAAAGGGCACACCAGGTTGTTTCCTTTTACTTTGCCGTAAGCCATGTTAGCATTCAGGTGCGGACAATATACATCCAACACGCCTACTTCGCCATTCTCACCTCGAAACACAGCCAGCTTTTGACCAAAGGCATCTACCTCTACCACTTGCCCCTTCTTTACAATTTTCGAACTGCCCAGACTAAACCAGCCATTGGGATAGGGCGGCGGATAATTTTTAGCGCGCTCTTTTTCGTAGTCTTCGTCAAAGGTTAACTTCTTACGTTTTTTACCAATTACAAAAATCTGCAAATACAAGGCGGTCAACGCAAGCACTATAAGCAATACAATAGCTAAAGAAATTTTTAAAAACATAAGCCTGTTACAATTTTAATTTAAGATTTTCTATGCAGGCTTTTGTTCGTATTTCACTACTACTTCAACCCTCATTCAAAAAAAGCGCTTGCGCTTTTTCATTTACGCAAAAAATATCCAGTTGGATCTTATTTCCCAAAGCGATAAATGTATTATTTAATACTACCGCACCGGTAGTCTTTTGTAAGATAATTTGCGCGTAAAATACGCTACCGTGGCTGCATAATTTACGCACGATTATTCGGGCATCAGGCGGGTTTCATAAAAACTGCCGGAATTGTTTTTTAAGCCAACTCCGCAAGATACCGCCTGTTAACCTACAAACCAGTATCATCAGTAGGTTAATAGTAACATCCTCAATATCTTAACGTTCAATAACCACAACCAGCTACGAATGGATATGAACGAAGAAAAAAGATTAAAGGCGCTGAGCGAATACCAGATAATGGACACAGGCCAGGAGAAAGAGTTTGACGATATTGTAGAGCTGGCTTCAGCATTTTACGGTACACCTATTTCTGCAATCACTTTTTTAGATAATTACCGCCAGTGGTTTAAAGCCAGGGTTGGTTTACAGCCGGATAGCACACCGATAGAGCAAGCCTATTGCAACTATGCTATACAAACTCCTGATGAAGTAATGGTGGTTGAAGACTCGTTGCTTGACCCACGATTTAGCAATAACCCCTTAACCACAGGCGATCCTAACATAAGGTTTTATGCAGGCGCGCCCCTGGTTACACCAGAGGGCGTTGCGTTGGGTTCTATTTGCGTAATTGACAAAAAGCCACGTACATTTTCGCCGGAAGAGGCCCGTATGCTAAAGGTGCTTGCCAATAAGGTAATGCGCATGCTGGAGCTTAGAAAACAAAACATAGAGCAGCGCCAGCAAATAGACCTGGCCAAAGAAAAACTGACCCTTATACTGTCACGCTATGCCGAGGCCCAAAAAACAGCACATATAGGCAACTGGGATTTTAATGTGCGCACACAGGAACTTTACTGGTCGCCCGAAATGTTTATGCTATTGCTAAAACAGGAAGCTACATCTGACAGGGGTAACCTGGCACAATGGGAAGCGCTGATACATCCCGAAGATACAGCGGTTGTTCGCAAAGCAATGGAAGAAGCGCTTTTGACACATAAGCCTACTACAGCCGAGTTTAGAATTATAAGCGAAGGCACCGAAACCTGGTTATTGGGCCGCGCCGATATTATATATAATGCCAAAGGGAAAATCGAGCGTATTTATGGTACCCTGCAGGATATAACCGAACGTAAGAAAGCCGAAAAAGACCGCATTGCCTATACCCAAATGCTGGAAACTATTTTGTTTGATGTATCGCATAAAATACGCAAGCCGCTTACCACTATCACCGGGTTGCTACCGGTGCTAAACAATAAGCTGGTGGGGCCGGAGAGGTTTAATGAAGCATACAGCTATTTTCTGGCATCGGCCAACGAACTGGAAGGTTACACCCGCGAACTTAACGAGTTGCTGCACCAAAGTAAAATAGAGTTAAACAGCGCTACCCGGCAGGCAGTGCTTAACTAACGGCAAATATTTTATTTATCATTTCTTCGCTTAAGGGTTTTTCCAGATAGCCCTTAACGCATTCGAACGATAGGGCCGTTTCCCTGTCTGTTTCGCGTAAAGAAGAAGTGATAACATATATGCGTGCCGTATTATACAGGGCGGTTCTTTGCTTTAATTCCTGCAAAAATTCAAACCCGTCCATTACCGGCATATTCACGTCCAGAAAAATTACATCGGGGCAGACACCATCTTTCTCAAGTATATCCAATGCCTCCTGCCCATTCTGGGCCACCTGTATTTCAGCACCAATACCGGCACTCTCCAGCAAAAAACGGTTTAAATAGTTCACACCGGCATCATCATCTACCAGTAATATTTTACGGGCACTCATTTTCTCTGTATTTTAAAATTACCAGTCACATTACAATCCACTTTGCTGTGAGCTTACAAAGCTAAGGATAGTTACAACCGGTGGGTTGATTAGGTGCTAATATACAAATTAGTTTTTTTCTGTTACGTTTTACAAGATTTTTTGGTAACAAACCAGTTTAGATGTGTATGTATATACAACTACTCTACACTTGTATTTTCTTCCATTTTAACTAGTTCGCCTTTGGCCGAAAACACAGCTATAAAGCTTTGCTTGCCTTTAAAAGCTGTTACCTCATAATTGAACCCTTTATCAGGGGTTTCTATTTCGTACACCTCTTGCACTATATAGTTTTCAAAATCACGTTCAAATATACTGCGCACTTTGCCCGGTAGTTGATTGTACCCGGCTTCACTATGAGTTTCTATCCACTTACCGGTATCATCAAAATAAGCCGCCTGTCGTTTCTTGCCGTTAAAAAACTGCACTTCGTAAGTTGTTTCGCTGGCCTTTATCCAGCCCGGTTGTGAGCCGTTGGGGTATTTTATCTTAAATGCCTGTGCAGCTGCTGCCGGTACTTTATCCATAGTCAGCCGTTGCGCACGGCAAAAAGTAAATACTAAAAGAGCAACTAGTAATAAGCAATATCTCATGGTTAAAATCAGTTTTGTTTAGCGGTGTCGGGTAATACTACAAATCCTTTCCAGCGTTTCATATATTCTACAAAAGCCGGGCTTAAATCCTGTTGCACCAAATGTTCTGCTGTAAATGGTTCGCGCAATGGTTCTATATTACTTTTTGCCAATGTTGGCCAATTGGCATGTGCAATGGCGGCTTTGCCTAAGGCCACAAAATCAACCCCCAGTTCAATAGCTCGTTCGGCATCGGCGCGTGTCCAGATACCACCCGCCACTACCAGTAGTGTTTCAGGCACTGCATCGCGAAAATATTCTATCAGGTGCTTCTCCCCATCTTTATACTTCTCCGGTTTTTTCAGTGCATCCCAGGGCGATAGGTGGATATAACCTACACTATTTTCTGCCAGTATCTTTGCCAATGCCAGGCTTTCGTCAAAATCAATTCCTTCAAAAGTGTACTTATCCTCTGGCGACAAACGCACGCCCACTATAAAATCAGGAGCCACTACCTTTTTTATTTCTGTAAGCACAGTAAGCAGCAACCGGTTGCGGTTTTCGAAACTGCCGCCCCATTCATCGGTGCGCTTATTAGTAGCTGTGCTCAAAAACTGGTGCAATAAATAGCCGTGTGCACCGTGCAATTCAACGCCATCAAAACCTGCCTCCTCTGCGCGCTTAGCGGCTGCTACAAAATCATTTATCACACGCTTAATGTCTTCAATGGTTGCTTCGCGCACCGGTACCGGTGTTTTGGCATGTGGCATCAGGTGTGCGCTCGCGCTCCACGGTTGTGTGCCTATCAGTTGCTCAGGGCTGCGCGCGCCACCGTGAAAAATCTGCACCAGTGCCAGACTTCCATATTGTTTAATTCCAGCTGCCAACCGCTTAAGCCCCGGCAGTTGGTAATCATCATAAATACCCAACTCACCTTTCCAGCCCTGCCCATCTTTCGATACATTAGCTGCGCAGGTAATCACCATACCCAAATCTTCCTTAGCACGGCGCACCAGCCAGTTGTATTCTTCATCACTCAATGTTCCATCATCGTGGCTTTGCAAATTGGTAAGGGGCGCCAGTGCTATACGGTTGCGCATCACCTTGCCAGATGGTATAAAGGTAAAGGGTGTAAATAGTTTATCGCTCATTGTATTTCTATGTCTTCTTGCTTTCGTGCAATACTAAACTAAGAAGATTACTCAATGCTATTAACTTGTAATGCGAATCTTCAGTTCACATAATTTAATCTCAATTATCAGCTAAATTTTATTTGGTTGGTCTCTCCTCTCCTTTAGGAGAGGGGAGATGCCGAAGGCAGAGGGGTGAGGTTCCATGTGCCTATGTGGTGAATGCATTCTGTTGTTTCTAAATTCTTATTTTGCAAAAATGAATTTCAGGAATGTTTTACGCCGCACCGGTTTACCCGGCTTGTTACCGGTAGATGCTTTGGCATCGCTTTCTGGGCAAAACTTCATTCTGCCGTTCTACCATATAGTAAGTAATACCGATTGCCAGCACATTAAAAACCTGTACCGGATAAAAACCGAAAAAGAGTTTGAAGCCGACCTCGATTTCCTTTTAAAGCATTACCAGCCCATTGAGGCCAATGATTTAAACGATGCACTGGCAGGTAAATTCAGGAATAAAAAAACTTTCCTCCTGACCTTTGATGATGGATTGCGTGAATGCCACGATGTAATTGCGCCCATACTTTTACGCAAAGGCATACCGGCTATATTTTTCTTAAACAGCGATTTTATAGATAATAAAGCCTTGATGTTCCGTTATAAGGTGAGCCTGCTGATAGAACAATTAAAGGGGGATAACACAGGTTTACCGCAACGGTTAAAAGCAGAACGCACCGATAGCAGCTTGATAGCCGAAACAGCCACACAACTAAACTATAGCTTCGATACATTTTTGAAAGCACAACAACCTTATCTTAATTCTGCACAGGTGCAATCGCTAATCGGTAAAGGTTTTACCATGGGCGCGCATAGCTGCAACCATCCATATTACGAGGATATTTCTTTGCAGGAACAACTACGCCAGACTTTAGGCTCGCTAAACTTTATTCAGCAGCAGTTTGGTGTAAAAGAAAAACTGTTCGCATTTCCGTTTACCGATTTTGGCGTTAAGCAGGAATACTTTGATACTATTTTTTCGCAACAGAAAATTGATTTTAGTTTTGGCGGCGCTGGGTTTAAACGCGATGTTTCACCCCGGCACCTTCAGCGCCTGGCTATGGAGCAGAGCATAGGAGCAGAGGAAATTATACGCACCGAATACCTGTATTACCTGCTCAAGATGCCTTTAATGAAAAACACAATTGCCCGCAGCTAATGGAAATTAAAACGCTTACACCGGCACAGTTACAGGTATTCATCCAAGCGGATGAGTTTAAAACTATGCCGGTAGTGCCCATTAGTACGCACCGGGCATTATCGCACATAGCTAACCCACGCGTAGAAGCCGGTGATGTAATTATGATACTGGCGCATGAAGAGGGCCGTATGGTAGGTTACCTGGGTGTTTTAGCAGATAGAATTTACACTGCTACCGATAGCTACAAATGCGGCTGGCTTAGTTGCATGTGGGTAGACCCCACACTGCGCGGCAAGGGCATTGCCAAGCAGCTTTTAGCCACAGCATTTACCAACTGGAACAACCACATACTGGTAACCGAGTTTACACCCGAGGCCAAAGGGTTATATGACCGTTCTAAAAATTTCGATGCCCTTAAAAGTAATGCAGGCCTGCGCTGCTTTATGCGCTTTAACCTGCACCAGGTGCTCATCAATAAAAAACCACAGCTAAAACCACTCAAGTCGGCTTTAAAACTGGCTGATGGTTTTGCTAACTCATTCAATATGTTGCGCCTGCTTGTCGCCAAACCTAATACAGAATCTGCTATTAACTGGCAACCGGTAAAAGAAGTAGATAATGGCATCGAAAATTTCATCAGCCGGTATCAAACCAATACCCTTGAAAAGCGTGGACCCGCAGAGTTAAACTGGATACTAAAATATCCGTGGCTGAAAGTTTCTCCACCTACGGATGAAAGCAAACGCTATCATTTTTCAAGTGTGGCCAATGAGTTTAAAAATCTGTGCTTCGCAGGTTATAATGCCAGCAATAAAATAGTCGCTTTTGTATTTTTCTCGCTACGCGATGGGCATTTGAAAATACCCTATGCTTATTTTAGTGAGGAACAAACTGCTGGTGTAGTGGCAAAAGTGTATGAAGTAATGCTTGCCGAAAAAGCAAACATGCTTACTGTGTTTCATCCTTTGCTGGTTACGCATTTTTCAGATAACAACACTCCATTTATTTATAAGCGCCCCATACAGCGCAACTACATTATTACTAAAGCTCTCAGTCAGCATTTTGTTTCAAAAGACAACATTGCTATACAGGATGGTGACGCCGATTGTGCGTTTACCTGATATGCCTTAACACTTTTACTCTTCCCAAATCGCGTCAATTCTTACTTGCAGCTTTGATAGCAATTTTGCGCACATACCTTCGCCGTTCAACCAACTCAAAAATCTGTTTTATGAAAAAAATGACTTTTACTTTTATGGTTTTATCGGTATTTCTGGCAGGGTGCAGCCTCGAGGCAGCTAAAAAACACAGCGGTTCATTTAAGGCCAATGGAGTAGCCTACACCGGTGGCGAAGACCAGGTATCGGCGAGCTATAACAACGGCAACGCTAATTTGCTGGATGTAACCATTTTTACCGGCAATAGCCAAACCTTCGGCACATCTATACAAGTAAACCTTTCTCAATTAGATGCCACCGTACCTATTGATGTAAACAATGAAGTGTTTTACTACAAGGGAGATAACACTTCTGTTTATTACAAGCCTATCAACGGCACCTGGAAAATCACCAGCCACAAAGAGGGTAACCCGGCCACCCGCCACACCGAGGGCGAATATGAATTTACTGCCGTAAACCCTTATACACCATTCGATACTGTTCGTGTTACCGAAGGCCGTTTTTATGTAAACAATTACTAAGGCCGTAGCGTTTTTAAAAATTAACTGACGCCTTTCATGCTTTAGGTGTCAATTTGCTGTTAACTTTCGCCCATAAAATTAAACTGCTGTTATGGGAAAACTTGTGAGCGCATTTACCAACGATGCCCTGGGCACCATGGATGCCGTGGGTGTAGCAGAGGCTATTGCCTCTAAAAAAATCTCGGTAGCTGAAGCTATTGATGCCGCTATTAACCGCGCCGAAAAAGTAAACGGTGAGCTGAATGCTATTGTAATAAAGACTTATGACGATGCCCGCAAACAACAGATGCCTGCCACTGGCGCTTTTTATGGCGTGCCGTCTTTTATTAAAGATAACGACAACATTAAAGGCTACCCTACGCAACTGGGCACCGGTTCGTTTGGTGCTAAAGTTGCCAAACGCAACAGCAAGTACGTTGACCAGTTTTTAAGCACCGGCGTAAGCAACCTGGGCAAAAGCACCATGCCTGAGTTCGGGCTTATATGCAGTACCGAAAACGAGCGTTGGGGTATTACCCGCAATCCATGGAACACAGATTACACCACCGGTGGCTCCTCATCCGGTTCGGCGGCCCTGGTTGCCAGCGGCGTAGTGCCTATTGCTACGGCTAATGATGGGGCTGGCTCTATACGCATACCTGCAGCCTGTTGCGGTTTAGTGGGTTTAAAGCCCAGCCGCCACCGCTTAATTGCCATGGATGGCTCGCAGCTGATGCCTTTGCAAATTGTGCACGAGGGTGTGCTTACCCGCAGTGTGCGCGATACCGCAGCTTTCTACGCTGCCGCCGAAAAATTTTACCATAACTCCAAACTGCCTCAGGTAGGCAATGTGCAACATGCCGGCAAGCAACGCCTGCGTATTGCGTTTTTCGAAAACGCAGCAGTTGGTAAACTGGGCAGGCAGGATGCCGAAACGTATCGCACACAAATGGAAACCGCAGCCCAGCTAAAACAACTGGGCCACACCGTAGAGCAGATACCACTGCCTATA
>DATGXP010000652.1:0-2386 GCA_035298845.1 Chitinophagales bacterium | reverse complement strand
GTGTTGTTTGCTATAGCCAACGATAGCAATACGCTGTATTTGTGCATTACCGCTAACGATGAAACCAAGGCTGCAAAAATGATGCGCACGGGCTGGCAGCTTTCGCTAAGCAGTAAAGAGAAAAACAAAAAATTTAGTGCCGATATTAATTTCCCGGTGATGCATGCACCGGAGGGAGATGTACAGAGCCCCGGCTATGGCAGGCGCAACTTTGCCACGCTGGTTAACTCGTATAAAATGCAGTTTAACAGCGTGCAGGCCAACGGGTTTAAAACCCAGAGCGGCATAGTACAAATTGGGGGCACAGCCACTGTGCGCATTCAAGCTGGGCTGGATAGCATACAAGGGCTGGTATACGAAGTGGCTATACCGCTAAGCGAACTGGTGGAGCCGAAATTGATTCAGTTGAACGAACAATTCCTGCTGACCATCAACGTTAATGGTGTGCAGGTAAAACCTAACCCTGCCGATAATTCGGGTGCAGGGTGGGGTAACTCGCAAGTGGACATGACACAAAATAACCCGGGCAGGTTTGCCAACCCCGGTGTGGTAGACAGAAACGGGCAGGGAATGATGGATGACAACCAAAATGCCGGCACTACCTATCGCGCTGCCGGCAGCGAAAAAACAACTGTAAAACAGAAATTTAAATTGGCAGGTAAATAGAATTAATACAGTTTAAAAACCATACACTTACATACATGCGTATACTACCCGGTATTTTATTGCTCTCTCTTGTATTAGTAACTGCTTGTAAAAAAGAAGACCCGGCATTTTCGGGCGCTAAAGTGCTTTCGGCAACCAACCTGAGAGCCGGTTTTGTAGATACATATACTTACAACGGCGATAACAACATAGCCATTATAACCAACAACTCGGGGGACCATACCACCTTTACTTATAGGGGCGATACGGTTATAATGGAGTCGCTGATAAATGGTACTGTAGTGGCCAGCGCCACCGTGTATCTGCTAAGGGGCGATGCTTATGCCGATACCTCGTATGGCTTATACCAGGCACAAAACAGCAGCGCCAATTACACATACGATGGCAATGGGCAGCTTACCCGGCAAGAAAATTATGCCTACGGTTCGCTTACATCTACTTCTGCGCTTACCCTTACCAATAAGAATGCAACTAAGGTGGTGAACGATAACATTACTGCCGGCACACAAACGAGATATGATTATGCTTATAACACAACCTTAAATACTATAGGTAACCAGAATTTTGGGAAAGGTTTTCTTGGTGTAGGTAACCTGTATTTGCCGACAACGAGGGTTCAGTTAAACCAGAATGGCGATACGCTGGGTATTGTGAATTACAGGTACGGGTTAGACGATAACTCGCGCGTGGCGCTTATGACCAGCTACGACAGGAATGGCGCGCTGGTAGATTCGATAGCGTATACTTACTAATAACCAAAATCTATATAAACAGAAAAGGCATCCCGGTATTGCAGGATGCCTTTTCTATTTAACAACATTACTTAATCAACCTAAGCGGCTGAAATAAGTGGCAAACTTCATTATTTCGCTAAGGTTAGACACTTTAATCTTACCCATCATAAGCATCATCTGTGGGTTACCACGGCCTAATTCGAGATCTTCGTAATCGCTATCTTTAGCAGTAATAACACAAGTAGCATCCCCGGTCAACCCATCGCTTACAGTAACTGCTTTATCTTTTAGCACTGCTGTAAACTCGCCGCCATTGGGGCCGTTTAGTTTAAAATGAAATACAGAAGATGCGCTTTCATCTATTTTGTCTGTCTTTAATCGCTGAGGAAGTGAGTAGATTATTTCCTTAGCTGTTTGCGGAGTTGAAGCCATTTTACCATTTGTATTTAGTGAAGAAATATTATCGGAGTTTGTGGTTGAATCTGCCACAGCAGGTTTGGGTTTAGCAACTTTGGCGGTATCCTGCCCGGAAGCTTTCATATTTTTATAAGCGCTCTCGTAGCTTACGCCATCTATCACAACTTTAGAGATTATCTCTTTCATTATTTCGGTAGTGCCACCTACTATGGTGCCAACGCGCGCATCGCGGTAGGCGCGTTCAATAGGGTACTCTGCCATGTAGCCATAACCGCCAAACATTTGCAGACACTCATCGGCTACGGTTTTACCCAACTCGGTTGCTTTCATTTTGGCCATGCTGCATTCTTTTACAGCAAATATACCCCGCTGAAAGAGGTCGCAGCAGTAGTAAACAAAGCGCTTGGTTATTTCTATCTCGGTAGCCAGTTCGGCCATGCGGTGCCGCAGTACCTGGTATTTGGCAATGGGCTTACCAAAAGCAGAGCGCTCGTGCATATATTTAAGGGTATATTCCATAGCGCGCTCGCAACCGGCAATACCGAGTATACCGCCTACTAAACGCTCTA
>DATGXP010000651.1:0-7654 GCA_035298845.1 Chitinophagales bacterium | reverse complement strand
TAAGCAAGTTTACTATAAAGACAATTTTTAAAAGGTTGGATAAGGTAGGTGACTTATGGAAGCCGGTGCTGGGGAAATCCGCCAACCTGGATAAAGCAGTAAAGAAAATATACGATGGGTTATAAGGCACGCATTTTGGTTAAATCAATCAGATAAAACAAATACTATGCGACCAATATGGACAGGCTCAATAAGTTTCGGGTTAATAAATATACCGGTAAAAATATTTTCGGCTGTGCAGGAGAGTACCCTGGATCTAGACATGCTGGATAGCCGGGATAACTCTAACATAAAATTTAAACGTGTAAACGAGAGCACCGGTAAAGAGGTGCCATGGGATAATATAGTGCGCGCTTATGACCTCAACGGAAAATATGTAGTATTGGAAAAGGAGGATTTTGAAGCGGCTGATTCCGAGAAAACAAAAACAATAGATATCCTCAATTTTGTAGAGGAAAGTGAAATCGATTCTATTTATTACGAACAGCCTTATTACCTGGAACCTGAGAAGCAAGGCGCTAAAGCTTATGCTATTCTGCGCGACTCGCTTAAGGCTACGGGTAAGGTAGGCGTTACCACTTTTGTAATGCGTAACAAAGAAGGACTGGCTATTCTGAAGCCTTACAAAAAAGTAATAGTGCTTAACCGGATACGCTTTGAAGAAGAGATACGGGATATGGATGACCTTAAACTTCCACCACTGGCAAAAACAAAACCTAAGGAGCAGGCCGTAGCTAATCAATTGATTGAACAGCAGACAGAAAAGTTTGACATCTCTGCTTATAAGGATACATACACCGCCAAGCTGCTAAAAACTATCAAACAAAAAGCTAAAACCGGCAAGACTCCAAAGCGCCCGCAAATGAAGGTGGTGCATAAGCAATCGGAAGATGATTTGATGAGCATGCTTAAGGCCAGCCTGGGTGGAAAACGAAAAGCCAGCTAGAAACTTGATGGAAATTGATAACGAATATATTGAAGTAAGAAATGCTGACGAAGGCAAAGGGTTATTTGCCGCGCGCGATATACCGAGTGGTACAGTGCTATTAAAGATTGAGGGAAAGCAGATTTCCTTTGCCGATACGGTAGCATTGGGTGAGAATGAGAGTTATTGCTTACAGGTAGGTATGGATAAATATATTGCGCTGCATTTTCCTTTCTTTTTATCTAACCATGCTTGTTGCCCAAACTGCGGGGTAACCGAGAAGCTGGAGTTTAAAACAATAACATCAGTCAAAAAAGGAGAGGAGTTGCGGTGGGATTATTCTACAAGCATGCTGGAGCGGCACTGGACCATGCAATGCGAGTGCGGTTGTTCCAATTGTAGAAAACAGGTTGCCGATTTCGATTTACTGCCGCGCAATGTGCAACAAAAATATTTGAAGCAGGGATTGGTGCAACCATTTATAGCAGCCTATTTAGGATATTAAGAGCCTGCTATTTCTACAATAAAATTGTAAAGTTCTTCGCATGCTTTTTTGTGAATTACGAGGGCTGTGCCCCGAAACACTTTTCGTTTTCGGTATAATCTGCGTTTATAATATACGCTTATAAATATCGTCCCCACCGGTTTTGTTTTTGTTTCGCTCCCACCTTTATTTGCTAATCCTGTAATGGCAGCGTGTATATCTGCTTTAATTACCCGTCTTAGTTTCTTTGCCAGTTCATCAGTTACCTGTTGCGATTCAGGGGTATGTTTTTCTATTAGTTTATTATCTACATTAAGTAAGCTGCACTTCACCTCAATTGAATAGCACGTTATTCCACCCTGCAAAACGTCGCTGGTCCCATTTACCAGGCTCAGTTGGTGAGCGGCCAATCCGCATGTAACGCTTTCGGCAAGGGCCAGGGTATATTTTTTTTGTTGCAGAATTTTGATAAGTCGTGTTGCCGCTCTCATAGGGGCATTGCATGCAAAAAGAAAACCATGACGCCCTTACGTTTTACGGAGCACAAGCTGCTGGTTTTATTGGGGTGGAAATTCCCCCGTATGTGGAGCCTAAAATTATGATGGGCTTTAAATGGTACATTTTCTGCCTTCAAATTTTAGGAATGTAAATTGCTTAAGCAGCTATAAAGCACAATTGTTATGGAGAGCATTATGTCAATTCAAGGCCGGATTAGCAAAGACCGGAAAAGAACAAATTTATTTAAAGACACCGAACAGGCCACGCTGGCATGGCTTTGCAGCGTACTGCCGCAATGGATGACTTCCGATGTGCTTACCTTTATAGGTTTTGTAGGTAGCCTGGTGGTGTTTACAGGCTTTTGCCTGGCTAAGTTTAATATATACTTTCTCACCCTATCCATAGCAGGGTTAATGATACAATGGTTTGGCGATTCTCTGGATGGCAGGATTGCCTACTACCGTAACGTATCGCGCAAGTGGTATGGGTTTGCGCTGGATATGTGTATGGACTGGGTATCTACAGGGTTAATGGGTTTTGGTTTTTACTTTTTTATGGAGCCTCCATATAAAGTGATAGCCCTTTTGTTTGTAGCTGCCTATGCCTGGAGTATGATATTGGCCCTTTTACGTTATAAAATTATTAATGTTTATTCTATAGATAGCGGTATGGTAGGCCCTACTGAGCTGCGTATCGGAATCGCTATTATGCTGGTGCTGGCCATGGTAGTTCCTAACTCCCTGGTGATTATAGCCGCGCTTGTTACGGGTATAGTTTACATAGTCAATTTTATCGACTTCTATAAAATACTGAAATACGGTGACGATAAAGACAGGGAAGAAAAGCGAGAATTGCAAAGGAACAACTAGTGTAAAATTAGAGTTATGAGCCACGAAAGATTTCAAAAGTGTATTCAGTTATGCGTTAGCTGTGCTATAGAGTGCAGCAGGTGTGCTGCGGCTTGCTTAAATGAAAAGGATTTTGAAAAGCTTATCACCTGTATAAAATTAGACCGCGATTGCGCCGCGCTGTGCCAGGTAGCGGTTAGCGCTATGAGTAACGATAATCCATTAGCCTCGCAAATTTGTGATGTATGCGCAGACATGTGCGACCTGTGTGCAGAGGAGTGCGAAAAGCATAAGCATCATGGCCATTGTAAGCAATGCGCCGAAGTTTGTAGAAACTGTGCTAAAGAATGCAGGCTAGCCATAGCACCTGCTACTATTGTATAAATTAATTTCTTAAAAAATATAGAGCAATGAAAGACGAAAAAAAGCAAACACCAGCGACTACACCCGATAAAAAAGAACCTGTAGAAAATCCCGAAAAGGGAAGTGGAAAGCAGGATAGGGAACAAGCACGCACCGAAGGGGGAGATGATTTTTCAATAGAAAACGTGGATGATAAGCCACCGGTTAAAGAAAGCGTGACTTTTGAGCAGGATGTACATAACGAACAGACAAATGACCCGGAACGAGACCCTCAAAAAAGAAGCCCTTTAGGTGAAGATCTTTCAGAAATTGCCAAACAGGGCAAGGAATTTGAACCAGGTATAGATGAAGGGAATAAAGATGCTATATAAATTTAAGAGGGGAGCGGAGTAATCTGCCATGATCCTTTTTAACAGGCGCAACCGCAAGGTTGCGCCTTATTTTTTTGCCGGTGCGAGCGTTTTGAAATTTGTGATTAACGCTTGTAGTTGGGTTAGAGTTTTTTTGATTTTCTTATCAAGTAAGGCGATGGTTTTCTTTTCGGCAGAATACCTTTTTCTTAGAAGCGCAATTGACTCTGACAGGTCATGCCAGTGGCCTAATAACTCTTCCAGTTGTTTTAAGTAAACCTTATTTACACCAGTTGAAGATGAAACTACATCGTTGGCATAGAGTAGTCGCTTTATAATTTTCCGCGCACTGTGAAATTTGCTTTCACCGCCCTTTACCCGCCGGTAAGCCCTTTTTAAATTTTGCTTATACCATTTTACAATTGCTTTTTGCTTTATGGGGTACCCCAGGTGAGTGAGTTTGCTTTGTGCCTTTTTTATTCGTTCGGTGAACAGTGTCAGCTTGCTTACAAATAGTAATTCTTTTTGCTGTTGTAATTTCAGTTGTTCCTTCCTGAATTTCCCGGCGGATAGGTTCTGTGTGTACTTTAAGTGTATATGAATGCTTCTTATTTGAGCCGCCTGCCTGAAAATAGCAGTAACCGGTCTGAGGGCCTTTGTTATTAAATGGTTGTTGTTACACTCATCTATAAAACGGCCTATAGCCCTTAACTTCTTTATTTCAACACGTAGTTTATGAAGCGCATCTTCGTTAGGTTTTAGGCAATACTGTTTTAGATACAGTTGTATATTGCTAAAACGTGTAATAAAGATTTTCTGTTGTTGTTTCTGGCTGAACATGACCTGTAAGGTAGTCCAATTGGGTTACTTAGCAAAATGGTGGTTGATATAAAAAAGTGAAGGCGAGGTCACCCACTAACCCCGCCCTCGTGTATAAGAGAGACTCTTTGAATAATTAAGGCTTTCACCCCATTATAAAACTTTCAATATCTATTTCAACTTCCATGTAATTCACTCCAAAGGCAATCGAAAGCTGACTTGCATGACCCACAGGTTTTACCTTTTGGGCTTGTGTCTTTTCTTTATTCTTTGCAATTGGTTTCATGCTGAGTTATTTGCAACAACTATACCATGCGGTTTTAGCCTGTTTTTAAGTAAAAAATTCCCCATTCTGTTGATATTCCGCTCGTAGGTACAGCGTTGTGGGTATTTATTTCCATTTCAGCGCATGTGGTCTATAACTGTGAAATGTCAGTCCGCAATCGTGAGAATATTGCAAAGCCCGCCGACCAAATTCCGAGCGCAATACCCGAAAGTATGGCTGTTAAAGCTACCACTGCATTTAAATGATGGTTGGCATGCCAAATACAGGCAAAAGTCAGTGCAATTACGGCAGGGTAAAGCCAATCATTATGCTTTATGCTCAAAGCTATACCGGTTATTACGCCACTTATAATCATTATAACATTCATCATCGCATTGCCCAGCGGTACACCGTACCATCCCGATGTACTCAGCCAATCTGAAAGCCCGCCAATGGTAAGGGAGGTTATCCAGCCTGCATAAATGCTAAAAGGTACACCAATCCATTGGTTGTACGAGCAATCTGCAATACGGCTGCGCACCCATTGCCACATTACCCATGCATTAATAAGGGCTGCAAATGTTATAAGCGCGCTCATGCCTATCCTACCCTGTACATTAACTATTTGCCAGGCTACGCTTATGGCAATAGTAAACAACACCGGGGCCGAAAGCCGGTCATAGAGTAGCTTATTCCTTTGCGCAGGTAAAATCTGGTAAATTGAATAAATGAAGAAGCCAATATATACAACTGCCCAGAAGAGTAATGCGCATTTGTCGGGTATGAAGAGGGTATTTGATTTCAAACCTGCACTGCCTTGTAATGCATCCCAAAATTTATAAGCAAGCATAAATGCGGCACTTGCCAGAATAACTATTGGTTGTGCCCATCTCAGGGCTATTTTTCTTGAGTGGTTTTCCATAACACAAAATTTGGTTACACATAACCTCTGAATGCCAAACCAAAAGCCACGTTTATGTTTTTAACCGGTCCATTAGAAGACAAGTCTGGTGTTTCTTCAAATGGTTACTGCCTTTCCGGATGCGGAACTTCGAGTAACAGTAAGCCACAACTTGGGGAAATGAATACTCAGCAACATGGCTTTTGGATAACAATACGGGTATGCCATTAGCGGCACAACATTTGAAATTTATGGTTGAACTTAATTCCCTTAATCATGAAAATTACACTCCAGAAACTTAACCTTGCCTTACTAAATGCTGTTTGCAAATGCGCTACTGTTAGTGGCAATGTAAAAGCAAAGCAGGATGCCATTGAAAGAATTGTTATGCTGCATACCCGCATGCGGGTGGAGAAGGAGCAGCTTGCCAATACACTTTTGTTCAGTAACCTTTAAAATAGAATCTTAATGAAGAAATCAATATCACCGGGCCGGAAGGCTGCGGCTAAACCAACAGATGTACATTCAATGGCGGATACCATAGTTTCTTACCTGGGAGAGCAGGCAAAGAATATGGACAAGGCAACTTTGGCTAAATATGTTGCCATAGCCGTACTGGTAATATACGGAATTAGAAAAAGTAATGTGCTGGGAAGCCTAGCTATATCCTTAATTACAGGAATAGTTAGTAAATACCTAGCCGAGAGGTTCGAGGGTCATCCCTTTGCTGATCTTATCCCCGTTTCTGCCAAATCGTAGTTAGTACCTTTTGGTGCATACTTTTTATCATAAATAAAAGAGCCTTTGCCAGTAGCAAAGGCTCTTTTATTTACATACATAACTAGGAACGCTTAAACTTGTTTTTTAGCCATTGTAAGACCCGCTGACTCCATCCTGGTTTGTTTTGTTCCTCCTCTATTTCCCCTATAAGGAACCCATACGGTTTAAGCGGTGTAACATGATCACAAATAATTTTCAATACCGCTGTAACCGGTATTGCCAGAATAATTCCCGGTATTCCCCATATCAGCTCACCCAACACCAGCGCAACTATAGTTGCCAGGGGGTTTATCTTTACCTGAGGTCCAACAATAATCGGTTCCAGTACCCAGCCTTGTATAAATTGAACCAGGCCATAAGTGCCTGCTATGCCTAGCAGCATAGGGGTACTGCCTCCCTGGGCTGCTGCTACCAATAGAGTAATTGAGGTGCCGGTTATATTACCTACAAAGGGAATGATTTCCAGCAGGCCGCATAGCACAGCAAAAAATAGTGCGTTTTTAACACCGGCTATACTAAAGCCAATGCCATACATTATCCATAAGCAAACAATCATTTTTGCCAATCCTACAAGATACTGTTGCGATACCCTGGTGGCTGCCAATAAGATTGTTTCTGTCTCCTGTTGCTGTTCGGGGGCGGCAAGCTTCAGTATAAACTTTTTAATGTGCGACCTGTAATAGACTAAAAGGAAAAAATAGACCAGCATTAGCAGCGAACTGGTCAAGACATACCCTGTAGAAGCTACTGCACTGCCAAGCAAATTGCCCATGCCCGATTGTTGGTCTTTTAAAATCTCCATTTGCTTTTTGGCAGGCAGGCCCATGTGCGTAAAAATGTACTGCTGTATATTAAAGAAAGCTTCCAGCGCCTTTTGTTTTATTTTGTCGGCATCCTCCAGCAATCCGGCTATTTGCCAGCCTAAAAGCGCCCCCACCCCGGCAACTAAAAGCAGGATAGAAAGCAGGCATAAAAATACAGCTACAAACCTGGGTGTTTTTTTCTCTTCAAGCCACCTGCACATAGGCAAATACAAGGTAGCCAGCAGAGCCCCTATAACTAACGGCATTAAAAAATCTTTAGCAAAGTATAAGCCCGCAAAAATTAATACTAAGAGGAGCAGCTTTTTTATGGCAGAGGAAGCAGTTATAGTCATAAATGGTGATGGTTTCCATTTATTATTTCAAAAGTAATACCATTTGTCATGCTCTGCAAGATATACATAATGGCATAGTTTTCTCATTTGAGGGCTATAAAACCTGATTATGACCGTAGTTAAAAGTAAGAAACCTAAATCGTTACCAGCACAACACCAAAAAGAACACCCCGGCAAAGAATCGCTCATGCATCCTCAGCCTGAATACATTCAACCGGGCTACAAGGGCAGTGGTAAACTGCTGAATAAAGTAGCAATTATTACA
>DATGXP010000650.1:0-11350 GCA_035298845.1 Chitinophagales bacterium | reverse complement strand
GGTCTTTGCTCAGGTTGGTCATTTCATCAAACGTACGCGCCGATTTTTTCCATAGCCACTCGTGCACCTGTTTGGCGCGGAACTTTGGCTCGCCCATTTTGGCAAACTCGGCTACCATCTCTTCTTCCGAAAACTTGCGGATATCGTTTTTAACTTCTTCCATTGCGGCGCAAAGGTAGGGTATTATAGGCGTATATTTTGCCAAAATAGATGAAAGGTGAAATCTAACTTCCATTTGTGACAAGACCTGCTTTGCTCGAAGCTGAATAACACCTCAGGACCAGGTTAACCTGACAACAACTCTAAGCCCGCATTAAAATGCAATCATTTGATAGCCATGATTATACTTAGGCTTTTCTATGCCAGTTATTTTTTGAGATAATGCGCGGATACGGATACGGTATGCAAGTATATCCTGACAAGTGGGAAGAGCAGACCTGGCGTGGCTATCCATATTATCTGACTCGGGCAATACACACACAGCATCAGGATATTTAACCCATGGCCGCTCAAAATCAGTTTCCAATTCTGGCTTTGTAGCTACGCTGTCTAGAATAGTATAACAGTCATATTTGGGGCCATATGATGCAGTTGGTTGAGCTTTTACAATTACACCTGAATATGTAAACGTACTCACAGAAAAAACAGCATGAGATACATACAAATTATATATAGGGTCAACTTGTAAGTCATTAGTAATCCATATATAATATTCGAAGAAAAAGGATGACTTACATTTATTATTACTCGGAATCTCAACTAATCTAAATTTTTCACAGTTATACCCATTGATTTTCTCTTTTTCGCCAGTAGTCTCAAGCTTTGCGTTTACACGATAAACAGTATCAAGTTCTTCGATTATATATCCATGCGAAGGCGAATTGAATGCCATTATCATAACATCGTTCTTCTTATCTATAAATCGTAAAGGGTTACGACTGTGTATAGGACGCGTTTGTATTTTAATAAACTCTTTACCATACCCAATTTCAGCACCGGTTGACTCTTTATTGGTTTTGATAATTACTGTTTTATAATGCAGCTCTGCTACTTTGTTTTGCGCGTTCATTGTTGCGGTAATAGCACAGAAGCATATCAATAAGAAGACGTTTTTAATCATTTGCTGTGGGTTTTATTTTATGCTGCAATACTAATATTCTCTAATACAAATTCTATCGGAGATTGCCCCCAAAACAAAACCGCCCTGTGCTATGCACAAGGCGGTTTTATATATTTTGAAAACAACTAAATACTAGTGGCCGGCTGCTGGTGTAGCAGGGGCAGTAGCTGGAGCGGCTTTACCTGCATCCGGGTCGTTAACGGTACCTGTAATTTTCAGGGTTTCATTAGCGTTTTTAGCGTTAGAGCTAACTGTTACAGTTTTAGTGAACGGGCCTACACGGTTAACATCGTAGTGAACCGAGATAGAACCTTTACCACCAGGCAAAATTGGCTCGGTAGGGCAGGTAGGCACGGTGCAACCACAGCTACCACGGCAGCTGCTGATGATAAGTGGCGACTTACCGGTGTTGATGAACTTGAACTCGCGGGTTGCGGCCTTTTCATCGCTTTTGGTAACAGTACCATAGTCAAGGGTAGTGTTATCAAACTTAATCTCCGGTGCATTTGGGTCCGGTGCGGCTTGTTCAGCAGGAGCGGAAGCCGGGGCTGTTTGCGCCATAGCAAACACCGATGCACCTGCAAAACTTAACATTAGAAATAACTTCTTCATTGTTGTTGTTTTTGTTGGTTTAAAAATTTTTGTTGTCGTTTGATGTTAAGTCAAATGTAATGCCTTTTACCGTTTACACAATATACTATGTTATAGGGTTTAACGTTTTTTACACCTTAAACACAGTCTAAATAAGCCTGTTTTCAGTGGTAATTTAACCTGGTGCACTTAAGGTGCAGTGGCCATACAATGGCCTTTGTTTCACTCTCATTCCATAGTGTTTCAAGCTTAGGTAAAAGCACTTCTATTGGGTCGCTGTTATGCCGCGCTAAATAGGCATTATAGGCGCTCCAGCTGCGCACATAATTTAACCATTGTTCACGGTTCCAGTTCATGCTACAAACAAAATCGGGCGTATCTATCGGTATAAACGGGAAAGGCAGGGTTTGGTATTTGTTGCGTACATACCAGCGCCCATCGGGCCAGTAATCATGTAGGTAGTCGTACATAAACCACTCCATCAGTTCGTCTATCTCTGCCGATATGCGCGCTTCGCTATAGGTCCATAGGGCCAAAATGCCATTAGGCTTGGCCACCCGTTGGGCTTCGGCATAAAACAAATCGTGTATAAACCAGTGCGCTCCGGTAGCCACGGTTATAAGGTCGGCGGCGGCATCCGGCAGGCCACTTTCTTCTGCAGTGGCTATTCGGTATTCTATGTTGGGCGCGGCTATGGCATTGCTAATTTGCTTTTCGCTGGCATCGGTAGCTACTACCCGCTTAAAGTGTCGGGCCAGCGATATAGCCGCCTGCCCGTTGCCGGTTGCACAATCCCAGCACAGCTCGTTAGAGGGCGAAATGCTGCTTAAATACTCAAAAAGCGCCTCGGGGTAGGTGGGCCGCGCCTTTAAATACATATCGGCCTGGCGCGAAAAGTGGTCCTGAAACTCCATACGGTTGCAAACCTAAAATATCTGTTTTGGTATGCTAATACTACACTTTAAAACAAAGGGTGGAAACTTTCAGGCGATTTTTGGTTTCCATAGCATTTATCGTATACATTTGCCGCCGCTTTGAAAAACCAGCAACATATCAACCTGCTCCAGAAATCGGGAGAGCTATTTAAAAAGTATGGCGTTAAAAGCTATACCATGGATGATATTGCCAAAGAGCTGGGCATGAGCAAAAAGACCATCTACCAGTTTGTAGAAAATAAGGCAGAGCTGGTTAAGCTATCTATGCAGAATTACCTGCAGGAAGAGCGCAACCAGCTGGACTCTATACTGCAGGCATCTAAAAACTCGGTAGACGAGATGATAAAGATGATGGCTTACTTTTTTGAGCAGGTACAGGATTTTAACCCTTCGGCGCTGAACGATTTGCAAAAGCACTACCCCGAAGCCTGGGATTTATACAACGAACACCGGTTTCATTTTATGCTGGATATGATTACCCGCAATATGGAAACAGGGGTAGCGCAGGGCCTGTATAGAAGCGGCCTTAATGCCGATGTGATATCGAGGGTATATATTGCCAACACGGCAGTATTGATTGACCAACAGTTATTCCCCAGCGATAAGTATGTTTTTTTAGATACTTATAAAGAATACCTGGATTACCATTTACGGGGCATAGTGTCAGAAAAAGGATTGAAGTACCTGGAAGAACACAATTTATTTAAGAGTTGAACGACATAACTCAACACCATGAAGAAAACCTTACTACTCGCCATAACCCTGTTTTTTGCTGCCACCGGCTTTTCGCAAGTGGCTACCGTAAAAGCATATACTGTAAAGGAGGCCGTAGATTACGCCCTGCAATACAACAACTCGGTTAAGAATGCTAAGCTGGATATAGACAAAGCCAAATGGCGCAACCTGGAAATTTACACTACCGGCTTACCCAAAATAGCGGCTAATTTCGATTACACCTATTATTTTAAGCCGCCTATATCGCCGGCGCTGGGTAAAATTTTTAGTGAAGGTACCTTGGCGCAGGTGTTTGGAGTATTGGCTCAGTCTAACCCGGCTATAGCCAACATACTGGCGAATAGCGGAAACCAGGCAGTCTCATTTGTACTACCCCACAATATAAGCACCGGTATACAGGTAAACCAGCTATTATTTGATGGCCGGTATGTGTTTGGAGTAAAGGCAGCCAAGGACCTTACCAAAACGGCCCGCCTGAGTGCCGATATGAGCGACATTGAGGTGAAGTATTCGGTGATGAAGGCCTACTACCAGGCGGCGGCAGCCCTGGAAGGGAAAGCACTACTGGCCGATAACCTGAAACTGGTAGATAAGCTGTTGGACGACACCCGCAAAACATACCAGGAGGGCCTGATTGAAGAACTGGATGTAAACCGTCTGGAACTGGCCCAGGCTACCCTTAGCAGCCAGATAGCTTTGCAAAACCAAATGGCAGAAGTAGCCCTGGCTAATCTTAAATTCCAGATGGGGATGTCGCTTAACGAAGAAATTATTTTAAAGGACCGGTTAGATGAGTTAAAAACCGAAGTGCAGTCTACTTTAGGTATTACGCAGTTTGACCCTAAGAACCGGATAGAATATAAAATGTTTGAAACCGGTATTAAACTGAAGGGGTTTGAAATGCGTTCGCAGCGGGTGCAGTATTTTCCATCATTGTATGCATTTATGAATTACGGCTGGCAATCGCAGGCGCAAGGCAGTAAAGATATTTTCAAGAAAGACAGCTGGTTCGACCAGGGCTTTGTGGGCTTAACGCTTAAAATTCCAATTTTCGACTCGGGCGAAAAACTGGCACAAGTGCGACAAACCAAACTTGACCAGCAAAAACTGAAGAACGATTTCGAGAACTTTAAAAACGCTTCTGATTTACAGTTCCGCGCAGCACAAAGCAGTTTTGCCTCGGCACTTACCGATGAGGCCAACAGCCGCAGGGCCAACGACCTGAGCAAGAAGATTTTTGACCGCAATACCATTAAGTATAAAGAAGGCGTAACCAATAGTTTTGAGTTACAACAAAGCCAGCAGGAATTGGTAACCAATCAATTAAAATTTATCCAAAGCTCGCTGAACATACTCAACACCAAAGCAGATTTGGATAAAGCATTAGGCATAAAGTAATATAAGCAACGAAAGATTTAGCAACACAAAAAATTTAAGCAATGAAGTTTCAAACACTATGGACGGTTTTAGCTGTTACACTTATTCTTTCGGCATGCACAGAAAGTGAAAAGAAAACGGTAGAGGAAAAGAAAAAGCAATTAGCCGGATACAAAACCGAGTTGAAAGAGCTGACAGGTAAAATAGAAACGCTTGAAAAGCAAATAGCCAAGCTGGACACCGGTTTTCATATAGCACAGAAAACAAAACTGATACAGGTAGAGGCAATTAAGAAACAGGATTTTAACCACTACATAGAAGTGCAGGGCAATATAGATGCCGAGGAAAACACTATAGCCCTGAACCAGCAACCGGGTATAGTTACCGCTATATATGTAAAGGTGGGCGACCGTGTAAGCAAGGGCCAGATATTGGGCGCTACACAAACCACCGCAGCCCTCGAAGACCAGGTAAGAAGCACCGAAACACAGGTAGAACTTGCCCGCACCGCGTTTGAAAAGCAAGCGCGCCTTTGGGACCAGAAAATAGGTAGCGAGATTCAATACCTGCAGGCCAAAACACAAAAGGAAGTGGCAGAAGCAGGCCTATCGGCTGTAAAGAAGCAACTGGAAATGACTAAAATAATTGCCCCTATAGGTGGTGTGGTAGATGCGGTTAACCTGCGCGTAGGCGAAATGGCAGCACCCAGCCAGTTAATGCCAGGTATACGCATTATAAACGAGCAAAGCCTGAAGGTAAAAGCCAAGCTGGCTGATAGCGACTTTGGCAAAATAAGCAAGGGCGATAAGGTAACGGTTGAGTTTCCGGATATTAATAAGACCATACAATCTACCGTTGCGTATGTGTCGCAAACTATTGACCCGCGCAGCCGCACCTACCAGGTAGATGTAAACCTGCCAAAAGGCGGTGCAGGTTACGCAGCTAATCTGATAGCCAAACTGAAGATTAACGATGCCAACCTTAAAAATGTATTGATTGTACCAACCAACGTAGTTCAAAAATCGGAAGAAGGTAAATATGTACTGGTAGCTGTAGATGAAAAAGGGGTGAAAATAGCCCGTAAAAGAATGGTAGAAACCGGCGCCGATTACGGTGGTACTACGGTAGTAACCAAAGGCCTGGAAGAAGGTGACCAGGTGATAACCTTTGGCTATAGCGAAGTAGTAGACGGACAGAGAATTGAATATTAGTAAATAACTGTTGTACACCTATTGCCTATAAGCTAAAGGTAGCCATTGCCCTGCGGTGGTGCTGGAATAAACAGCGCAGCAAAACATAAGAAATTGATATGAATACCGAACGCCTGAAAGAGCTCAAGTTTACCAGCTGGTGCATTGATAATGCCACCAGTATTTATGTGTTTATCACCATTATTGTGCTTTGGGGCCTTATGACCTATAACAGCCTGCCCAAAGAGTTGTTTCCCGATGTGGTAGTGCCTACTATTTCGGTAGTTACTATCTACCCGGGCGCTACACCCGAGGATATTGAGAACCTCATTACCAAACCTATTGAGAAGCAGGTTAAAGGGCTTAACGGGGTTAAGAAGGTAACCAGCAACTCGCTGTCCGATGTATCAATTATTACTGTTGAATTTTCTACCGACCTGAAACCGAGTGAGTGTAAGCAAAAGGTAACCGATGCGGTGGCCAAAGGCAAAAAGGATTTGCCAAGCGACCTCGACAGCGACCCGCAAATTCAGGAGTTTGATATAAACGAGCTACCTATTATGAATATTAACCTGGCCGGCGATTTTCCGCTTGACCAGATTAAAGAGTATGCCGAAGACCTGAAGGATAAGATTGAGAGCATGAAAGAAATTACCCGCGTAGATATAGTGGGTGGTGTAGAGCGCGAAGTGCAGATAAATGTAGACCTGTACAAATTGACCAGTGCCGGTATTACGTTTATGGATATTGAAAACGCCATACAGCGCGAAAACCTGAATATATCCAGCGGAGAGGTAAGAGTAGACCAGCTGCGCCGTAATGTGCGCGTAACCGGTGAGTTTAAGGACCCGGCAGAAATTGGAGAGATAGTAGTACGCTCGTTTGTAGGTACTACTGTGTTCTTAAAAGATATAGCTACAATAGAAGATGCTTTTAAAGAGAAACAGGACTTTGCACAACTGGACCACAAACCGGTAGTTACCCTTAACGTGGTAAAGCGCAGCGGCGAGAACCTGATTAACGCTACCGACCAGATATACGAAACACTGGACGATTACCAGACCACTAAGTTTCCGCAGGGCTTAAAAATTAAAGTAACCGGTGATACATCGGAGAATACACGGGTACAGTTACACGATTTGTTGAACACCGTTATTCTCGGTTTCATCTTCGTGGTGTTTATCCTTATGTTCTTTATGGGCTTTAGCAATGCGTTCTTCGTAGGCCTTTCGGTGCCACTTACCACGCTGGTAGCATTCCTGTTTATGCCGGCACTGGGTATGACCATGAACGTAATGGTGCTCTTCTCGCTGCTACTTGCCTTAGGTATTGTGGTAGATGATGCCATTGTGGTAATTGAAAACACGCACCGTATTTATAATCGTTACGATTTTGGTATTGTGCAAAGCGCCAAGTATGCAGCCGGTGAGGTATTCTTACCTGTATTGGCCGGTACACTTACCACGCTGGCGCCGTTCTTCCCATTATTGATATGGCCGGGAATAGTAGGTAAGTTTATGAAGAACCTGCCCATTACGCTTATTATAGCACTTGGTGCATCGTTGTTTGTTGCCTTTGTAATGAACCCTGTGTTTGCGGTTACCTTTATGAAAAAGGATGACCACGAAAGCAAATCTAAACTAAGCGACTACATCAAGGGCTTTATAGTGTTTGGCCTCATAGCAGTAATAGGCTATATCACCGGTAACTTTGGTATCGGTAACTTTGCCCTTACCGCATTGGTTCTGATATTGGTTTACCATTTTGTTTTAAGCCATGTAATCCGCTGGTGGCAATTAACCTTATGGCCAAAGGTTACCAATGGCTACCGCAAGCTGTTAACCATCTTTATTAAAGGCTACCGCCCTATCTATATACCGCTTAGCGTAGTGGTATTGCTGGTTGCCAGTTGGGCCATTTACCTGGGCAGCAAACCGCAGGTAGAGTTTTTCCCTAACGGCGAACCCAACTTTGTGTATGTGTACTGCAAGTTGCCAATGGGTACCGATGCTAACGTTACCGATTCGGTAACCCGCTTGATAGAAAACCGGGTATATAGTGTAATAGGCGAAAATAACCCTGATGTAACTTCAGTAATATCTAACGTAGGTTTGGGTGCCGGCGACCCTCAGAACCCAGATAAGGTAGCTACCCCCAACAAGAGCAAAGTAACCGTCGCCTTTAAAAAATATGCCGATAGAAAAGGTGTTGTAAAGGGCTTCTTTAAAAACCTGAACCCATTTGGCGGCAATAAAAAAGATGCACCTGCAACTACTTACTGGTTAGATACCTTGCAAAAATCTTTCTCGAAGGTGGGTATAGCCGGTGCCGAAATTTCTGTAGAGAAGGAAAGCAACGGTCCACCTGTGGGCAAGCCTATCAATATAGAAATAAGCGGCGATGATTTTGAAGTAATGAAAAACATGGCTGCTGAGCTGAAGAGCAAAATTGATAAGGAAGGTATATCGGGTATAGCCGAACTAAAGAGTGATCTGCAGATAAGCAAACCTGAAATTATCATCGATATAGATAAAGAAAAGATGCTGCGCGAAGGTATTTCGCTGGGCCAGGTAGGTTCCGAATTGCGCACCGCTTTGTTTGGTAAAGAGGCGTCTAAGTTCCGCGATAAGAATGACGATGCCCCTATACAACTGCGCTTAAAGGCTGAAGACCGCCGCAATGTAGAGCAGCTAATGAATCTCAACATCTCTTATATGGATTTCAGTACCGGTTCGTTCCGCCAGGTGCCGATATCTTCTATTGCTAATATGCACTATGATAACTCTATCAGTGTAATCAACCGCAAAAACCAAAAGCGGGTAATTACTCTGTCATCTGACCTTAGCGAAGGCTATGCTGCTAATGAAGTTATCCCGTTGGTAGAGCAGATTATTACCAATATGGATATACCCGAAGGTTATGAAGTAAAGATGACCGGTGAGCAGGAGCAACAGGCCGAGACCGGGGCTTTCCTTGTGCAGGCGTTTGGCATTGCGCTGGCCCTTATGCTGTTAATCATGGTGTCGCAGTTTAACTCGGTAGTTAAGCCGCTTATAATTTTCAGTACGGTGGCCTTCTCTCTAATTGGTGTAGCGCTTGGTTTTGCTGCAACAGGTAAAACCTTCTCGGTGGTAATGACCGGTGTAGGTATCTTTGCCCTCGCCGGTATAGTTATCCGTAACGGTATTTTGTTGATAGAGTTTATTGATGAGTTGCGCGAGCGCGGCATGACCGTAGACGAAGCGGTAATAGAAGGTGGCGCTACACGTATGACACCGGTAATACTTACAGCTGCAGCAGCTATCTTAGGTTTGATACCGTTGGCCATTGGTTTAAACATGGATTTTGAAACCCTGTTTAGCCAGCTTGACCCTCACTTCTATTTAGGTGGCGATAACGTAAGTTTCTGGGGGCCATTGGCATGGACCATGATTTATGGTTTGATGATGGCAACCTTCCTTACGCTGTTGGTAGTACCTACTATGTATGTGTTGGGTTATAAAACACGCGCCCGTTTCCGCCGCGGATTTTTTAAGAAAAAGCAAGAGGCACCCGTTGCCCCTTCTGCCGAATAATTCAAAGGCCTCCGACTATCGGGGGCCTTTTTTATTTTTAAGCATGCCTGATTTTATAATCCGCCCTGCAACCCTTGATGATGCAGCAGGTATTGCCACCGTGCAATACCATGGCTGGCAGCAAACCTATCGCGGAATAATAAGTGATGCATTCCTGGCTGCTATGACCATTGAAGGCGGCACCGAACTGTGGAAGCACAACCTGCAACACCCTAAAGGTTCTATCCATGTAATGGTAAACGATGAAGATAAAGTGATTGCTTTTTCAGGAGCGGGCCGCAACCGCACAGTTGAGTTTAACTGCGATGCAGAATTGTACGCGCTATATCTTTTAAAAGAATACCACGGACAAGGGTTGGGCAAAAAACTCTTTATGTTCGAAATGCAGGGCCTGATAGCTGCCGGCTATAAATCATGCTTTGTGCATGTATTAGCCGATAACCCCAACGTAAAATTCTATCGCAGCTTTAAACCCGATTTAGAGCGCAGTTTTACTACTACCATAGGTGGACAGGATTGTAATGATTTGTGCCTGGCCTGGAGTAATATAACCACTATATAAAATTGTGTTTATTGGCTGTTAAGCCCTTATTACGGAGGTGGGGGTAAAAGCAAAGCCCCTGCGGGGGCAGAGGCTTTAACTTATTTCTGAAACGGCTTTCTGAAAAAACTATGGTATTGTAAAAGTTACGGTATAGTTGATATTGGGATCAAGTGTTACGCCTGTTACTGTAGAGTTATTAGCTGCTGCTACATACCACGCAGCGCGCGAGCCCGATGTTGCAGTACACGAGCCACTACCCGAGGTGCTAACATAATTGAAGGTACCTGATTGTAGCGTATTGGCCTGTGGCACATAAATCAAACCATAACCCGGCGAGAAGGTTACAAGACCGGGCCCTGCATTCGATGTAGTAGAGGATATAACAAAGTTACCGGTGCAGCCCGCAGATTCATGGTAAGTAGTAGCAGTAATTATAGTACTTCGTTGAATAATACTTACCAGATAGCCTTTGTTGCTTAAAAAAGTGTATTGGCTGCCGGTAACGCTTAGAAACTGCATGTTGTAAGGTGCAGGACTGCTTAGGCTAACTGTGTTACCGTTTAGTTTTATAGTGTAACCTGCACCGCCTGCTGCGCCGGTTGGGCCGGCGGTACCTTGGGGGCCGGTCGGCCCTGCAATACCCTGGGGTCCAGTGGCACCGGCTCCGGTTGGTCCCACACTGCCTTGAGGGCCAGTGGGCCCCGCTATACCCTGTGGGCCGGTAACACCTGCACCGGTTGGCCCTACGCTACCCTGTGGTCCCGTTGGGCCCGCTATGCCTTGTATACCTTGCACGCCGGTGGGGCCGGCATTACCTTGCGCACCCGTGTTACCTTGTATGCCTTGCGGCCCTGTTATTCCTTGTGGACCCTGTAAACCGGTCGGTCCTGCATTGCCTTGCGGCCCTGTATTACCCTGCATGCCCTGTGCGCCGGTTATACCCTGAATACCTTGTGCGCCGGTGTTGCCCTGCAATCCCTGCGGTCCGGTTTCTCCCTGCGGGCCTGTTATTCCTTGTATACCTTGCAAACCGGTTGGTCCTGCATTGCCTTGCGCCCCTGTATTACCTTGTATGCCCTGTGCACCGGTTACACCCTGAATGCCTTGTGCGCCGGTATTGCCCTGCAATCCTTGCGGACCGGTTTCTCCCTGCGGCCCTGTTATTCCTTGTATACCTTGCAAACCGGTTGGGCCGGCATTGCCTTGCGCCCCTGTATTACCTTGTATGCCTTGTGCACCGGTTACACCCTGAATGCCTTGTGCGCCGGTATTGCCCTGCAACC
>DATGXP010000649.1:0-2760 GCA_035298845.1 Chitinophagales bacterium | reverse complement strand
GCTGCTGGCACCGGCGGGTAACAATTACTTGTGGAGCACTGCGGAATCAACACAACGCATTGCTGCCAAAGAAGCCGGTAGCTATAGTGTAACTGTTACTGATACTCATAGCTGTACGGCCGCATCTAATATAATAACTATTACTGCCAATGAACTGCCGGCGGTGCCGGAAGTTACAAGGTCGGGAGATACACTTACTTCAACAAGTGCCGATAGCTACCAATGGTATTTAGATAGCAGCGAAATTGCCGGTGCAACTAATCAGCAGTATGTTGTTATGCAGAATGGAAACTACCTGGTTGAGGTAACCGATAATAATGGCTGTAGCAGCCGCTCGGCCTTGTTTAATGCTATTGATGTAAATGTAGAAGATGTATCAGAAGAATTGGGTGTAAAGCTATACCCCAACCCTAACAACGGTGAGTTTGTAGTAGAGTTTACAGGAGACGAAGAACATGAGTTAGAAATTACAGATGCTGTGGGCAGGATATTTTTTAGCGCTGTTATAGCTGACAAGCGAAAGCAAATGAACATTAACCAAATGGCCCCTGGAAGTTACTTGCTGAATATAAAACAATATGGACAAACGCGGTGTTTTAAGCTTAGCCTGGTTAAATAAAAGAGAAAAGGCGCAGCCCTCATTTAGATTGATAGTAACGCCCTGAGGTTGTTAACCAATCGGTCCGATAACTCGGTCATGAGGCCTACAAAAATTAAAAGCATCTCGCCGAAAGGAGAGGTGCTTTTTTTTGTTTGCGCTACAGAAATTATTGTTTCACCAGACTTGTAAGCTACCACGCCAATATCAGCCTTGATGTTAGTACTACTTCATTAAACGGCACATCGGATATAAAATAATTTTGAAAGCGATTGTAGCGCAGGTTAGTTGATATGGTAAGAAAACGCAGGAAGGTATAACTTAAATCAATCGAGCCGCCTATCCTATATTCTCTTCCCAGGTTTTTAGCCAGGTCTATATTAACCCCTGTGCTGAAATTTTTAAATGGTGTGCTGATTACACCGGCCCCCATCTGTATTTGTCTGGTGGTTTGCAGAATGTTTTGCATTTGATTGAAACCAATATTAGCCATTAGCGTTACCGGTTTTTTTAATGTAAGTGTTTGGTTGATCATGGCGTTGTGCAAGGTGTAATCTGACAGGCTGGTGCTATCGGCACTGCTTAGTACTAATTGGTAGTTGACTGATGTGCGCAGGTTGCTTTTACCTAATTTGTAACTATAGGCCTCGGCTGCCGAAACAGTATTCATTAACTGTGTAGAGAATGAGCCGGTGCGGTAGTTTCCGTTGTAATCAATTTTAATGGTAGGCAATTTGCGCATGTTGAACGAAAAACCCGCACCATAAAAATGTGTAGTGGTAGTAAATCTTTTAGATTGTATAAGGTTATCTATCTCGTACCGGTATTTTGCAGCAAGTTTAATCCGGCTCTTCCACATGGTTTGCTCTATTCTACCGCCGTAGCGTATTACGTCGTTACGTAAAAACGGCACACCAAAACTTTGGTAGCCGGGGCCAATAAACTCAGTGTATGCGCTTATTAAGCTGCCCTTCCAGAAATTAAAATCGCCACGCGCTGTGTAAGCATAATCATAGCTTGCCGAAAGGTTTGGCCTTAAAAACGAAGGTATTTTTTTAAACCAGCTATTCTCTACTTTTAAGGCAGAGTCCTGGCGGTTACGGTTAAAGGATACACCGGCACCCTCGCCAAATAATTTTATCCGTCCTTTCCAAAATGTTAACTGTAGCTCTACACCCAGCACATCATTTTGTGCAGGGCGGGTTTGCGGCATTACCTCTGCCGGCAGTGTGTTGGTTTTGTCGAACGAGTGTATGTAGCTTATAAAGAAATGCGAACGTTCAACTTTGCCTAAACCAATTTTTCCACCCAGCATCCAACGCTGGTAGGCCGGTTTAAAAATATTGCCAATGCTTCGCGCGCCCAGGTGTGTGTTGCCGCCGGTTATGTTTAAAAAGAAAATACCCGGGTTAATTTCTATGGCTCCGCCCTGCACCTGTATGCCGTTTAACACAAGCGGAGAGTAGTACGGGTATACCGTACCTATACTTAACTGCCTCACACCAAAGAACAGTTTGTTCAAACCGGTAAACATGCCGCGCTCTACTAAGTTCTCTTTTAAAACTGTGGGATCGCTAAGGCGTGATAAATCAGTATTACTACCACCGCTAAAGCCGGCCAGGTTTTTTTCAAGGCCCTCTAAGTAGTTTTTCTTTTCAGTAAGCTGTTGTATTTGCTCGGCAGTAGATTTTAGCTGGGTAAGCTTGTCCAATATTTCTTCGCCCTGTTTCTTCTTCTCCAGCAGATTGTTCATTTTCTGCTGGTAGCCGTCCATTTTTTTTATTACTGAATCTTTTTTTGTCTCTAATCTCACCAACCGTGCATCCAGGCTATCGCTCAATTGCTTTTTCTGTTTTTCTTCTACCGAATCTTTGGGCACATATTCTGCCAGTTGGTTTTTCTGTTCGGTATAGCTGTTCTTCAGGCTATCGTAATCAATTTTCTTAAGGGCATCAATAGCCTGGCTGCTAAGTGCTGCAATCGATTGGTCTATATTGCTGTAATCGCCGCTTTTTATCTGCCCCTCCAGCGATGAAATTTCGGAGGTGTTTACCGACATGCCGTTCAGCTTTTCGTTTACACTGCCTAATTCTGCAACCTGCTGGTATTGCTTGGTTAACGAGCTGGTGTTCATTTTTGTTTGCTCCATTATCTTCTGTTCT
>DATGXP010000648.1:0-7220 GCA_035298845.1 Chitinophagales bacterium | reverse complement strand
GTATTCAAGGCAATACCGGTACAACTGGCGCTACCGGTGCTCAGAGTATTCAGGGCAATACAGGCGCAACTGGCAATACGGGTGTTCAGGGTATTCAAGGTAATACCGGTACAACGGGCGCTACCGGTGCTCAGGGTATTCAGGGCAATACAGGCACAACTGGGAATACGGGTGTTCAGGGTATTCAAGGTAATACCGGTGCAACGGGCGCTACCGGTGCTCAGGGTATTCAGGGCAATACTGGCGTAACTGGCAATACAGGTATTCAAGGTAATACCGGAACAACGGGCGCTACCGGTGCTCAGGGAATTCAGGGCAATACTGGTGCCACAGGCAATACAGGTACTCAAGGCATTCAGGGTAATACCGGTGTTACAGGTGCTCAAGGTATTCAAGGTAATACCGGTACAACGGGCGCTACCGGTCCTCAGGGAATTCAGGGCAATACTGGCGCAACTGGCAATACAGGTATTCAAGGTAATACCGGTGCAACGGGCGCAACCGGAACTGACGGTGCATTAAACGCGTGGAGTTTAACCGGAAATGCCGGAACTGTGGATGGAACTAATTTTATAGGCACTACAGATAGTATTGATTTGGTAACAAAAACCAATGGTACCGAGAGGTTACGGGTTACAGCCAACGGAAAAATAGGTATTGGCACCGCTACCCCTACTTATAAACTTGAAGTTACAGGCGATGTTCTTATGAACGGAGCAAGGGTAGGTATAGGCTCTGGCAATGTGAGCAGCAATACGGTGGTAGGTACCGAAGGTTTGAATGCCAACCAAACGGGAGGTACCAATACAGCTGTAGGTTATTATGCCTTACGCGAAAACACTACGGGCTTTGGCAACACGGCCATAGGTTCTTATGCTATGCCAGTGAACATGACAGGGCAATGTAACACAGCTGTGGGTACAGGTGCCATATTTATGAACCGTGGCAGCAACAATACATCCCTTGGTTATTCAGCAGGGGAGTTTAATGAGGGTGGCTCAAACAACGTTTATGTGGGCTACCATGCCGGACGAATGAGTAATTATACTTCAGGCAACGTGTTTTTAGGGCACCAAGCGGGTTACAATGAAAGTGGTTCCAACAAACTTTACATAGCCAACAGCAGCAGCAATCCGCTTATTTATGGTGATTTTGCGAGTGCAAGAATAGGTATAGGAACGACCTCGCCTGATGCTAGTTTGCACCTTGCAGGAAATCTTAAACTGGTAGATGGGACACAAGGTGCAGGCAAGGTGCTTACCAGCGATGCCAATGGCAATGCCAGCTGGCAAGCGCCAGGCATTCCCGGCACCACCCTTCCGGTGGTAACCACTACCGGTACTTCGACTGTCGGATATACCACTGCGCAGGCAGCGGGTAATGTTACCGCCAGCGGCAACGAATTGATTTTAGCCCGCGGATTCTGTTACAGCACAAGCACCGCCCCTACTTTGGCCGATGCGTATGTGTTGACAGGCAGCGGAGCCGGCGTGTTCAATGCTTCTCTGGCTTCGTTGTTACCCAACACCACTTACTATATAAGGGCTTTTGCCACCAACACCATTGGCACTGCGTACGGCAACGAATTAAGCTTTACCACACTTGCGCTAACTACACCTGCGCTAACTACCAATGCAGTGTTTAATATTTCGCTAAACAGTGCCATGGGGGGCGGCAACATCAGCGATGACGGTGGCAGCACCCTAACAGCAAGCGGTGTTTGCTATAGCACTTTGCCCAATCCTACTACTACCGATGCCATATCTGCAGCAGGTACGGTTACCGGCAGCTTTAATGCGCTTATAACCGGCCTAAGCCCTAACACGCTGTATTACTTGCGCGCCTATGCCACCAATGCGCAGGGCACCAGTTACGGCAACCAGTTATCGTTTACCACACTCACCCTTTCGCTGGCTTCGGTTACTACTACGGCAGTAAGCAGTGTATCGTACACTACTGCCACCAGCGGGGGAAATGTAACAGCCGATAACGGCTCCACTGTTACCAGCCGCGGCATTTGCTGGAACACTTCTGCCAACCCTACTACTGCCAATTTTACTACTACACAGGCGGCCGGCCTGGGCAGTTTCAGCATGGGTATGACCGGCCTGTTGGCCAACACCACCTATTATGTGCGTGCTTTTGCGGTGAATGGTGCGGGTACCGCTTATGGAAACGAATACAGCTTTACCACTCCGGCGCTCACCGCACCGGCGCTTACTACCAATGCAGTAGGTGGAATATCTTCTAATCTGGCGGGATCAGGAGGAACTATTACCAGCAACGGCGGTTCGGCTATAACCGCCAAGGGTGTGGTGTGGGATGTAAACCCTTCTCCTACTTTGGCCAATAGTTTTACTAATGACGGTACCGGTTCGGCTAATTACAACAGCACGCTAACAGGTTTAACTCCTACTATCCTTTATTACGTTCGCGCTTATGCAACTAACACAGTGGGCACCACTTATGGCAATCAGGTAAGCTTTACTACCACCGCGCTGGTTTTTCCGGGACCGGGTGTACCAACAGTTGCCACATCCACTTCTACCCTAATCGGTACATCAACAGCAACAAGCGGAGGCTATGTTAGCGATGATGGTGGCAGCACCGTAACCGACCGCGGGGTATGTTGGAGCACCAGCACCAACCCTACTATTAGCAACAATTTAAGCACAGATGGAAGTGGGTTGGGTTACTTTAATAGTAATTTAACCGGCCTTAGCGGATGCAACACTGTTTATTACATACGCGCTTATGCCACTAATAGCACTGGTACCGGCTACGGTGCCCAAAATACCGTGAGCACGGGTTTCACAGCAACGGTAACAACCGATGACATTACCTCGATTGACACTTTCTCTGCAGTATCCGGTGGCGAAGTAACCGATGACGGTGGCTGCCCGGTAACCCAAAAAGGTGTTTGCTGGAGCTATAGCAGCAATCCAACCGTTGCTAATTCTCATACGTCTCAGGGAGCGGGTAGCGGTACGTTTGTTTCTAACATTACCGGGCTAATGGGCGGTCGCAATTACTATGTCAGAGCCTACGCTACCAACAGCAAAGGCACTGTTTACGGAGCCGAAAAGGTTTTCGCCACCCTCACCCCCGCCACACCTTACATCGGGCAAAACTACGCCGGTGGTATTGTGTTTTATATTGATGGTAGCGGCACCCACGGCTTAGTTTGCGCCCCAAGCGATCAGGGTACTTTCGCATGGGGTTGCAATGGCACCAGCATAACCACCTCTACAGCCATAGGTACAGGGCCAAGCAATACTGCTGCCATAGCTGCTTTTTGTGCCGATGTAAATATCTCAGCCAAAATCTGCGATGCCCTTAGTTTAAACGGTTACAACGATTGGTTCCTGCCTTCGAGAGATGAAGCGTTGCTGATGTATAGTAACCTACACCTGGTTAGCTTAGGTGGTTTTACATTTGTACCCGGATGTGGTAACTCGTGTGCCTACGCCACCTCAAGCGAAAGCAGCCCCACCAACAGCGCTGGTGTAGATTTTTGGAATGGTTCTTTTTCCGCTCCCAATAAACTTCTTAGCATCAGAGTACGCGCAGTGCGGGCATTTTAGATGCTTGCGCCTAAATAGCTATGCCATCCCATTAAGCGATGGCATAGCTATTTTTACCAGTATCCTCCAATTGCCGATATCATCTATCATAATGTTCCAAACAAAAAATTACACACGCAGTTCCCAAGTCCGCTTGATTAATGAGTTAACCAATTGAAAATCATTTGTAAAGTTCGATAAGTCGACCTTATAGGCTACACTACAAGCATACCTCTACCACCTTGCAACCCGCAATGTCTACTTTCCGCACTTAAACACAGCGGCAACCTGCAACAGGCACATTGCTATAAGTTTATTATTACATTTATCTTTAAGCCTGGCTAAAGGCTAAAAAATGGTTTAGTAAAAAACTGCTATGCGTAGAAGTGACTTTATAAAAACAATATTATTGGTTGCCGCCGCTGCCCGCGCTTTTTCATCCGGCGCAGCAAATGCATTTACCACAGCCCGTAGCAATTTCAGGCATATTTACTCCAACAGCCAATTGAAGAATAATTTCTTCGGGTTCCTTAAAAATGTATTCACGCTATACCCCGAGCAGGATATGCATAAACTGATAGATGATGCATCGCATAAGTCAGCCGATGACCAACAAGTCTATCTCCAAGTCCAGTCCAACTTACATAAAGTATCACCTGCGTTTTCCACTTTTCGTTACCAGATACCCGCACTGCTAAAACAGAAAGACGAAATGGCGAGGGAAACCCTTACCCTTTTAGGCCAGGGTGGAACCTACAACGGCTATTTAGAAATAGGCTCTTCTGGCAGATATTTAGACTACCTGGAAGAAAAAGTAAACATTACCGGCAACAGGTACTATGCCGATGGTAAAGAGCCGGGCTATGCCATTACAGAAATGTTTGACCGCGGCCAGATATCGATAGGTGCTAAATACATTCCTTTGGCCTCTTACAAAACAAAATATGCCGATATTATACCCAAAGAAAGCCTTGACCTTGTAACCGTTTACATTGGCTTTCACCATTGCCCCCTTGATCTTCGCACACCTTTTATTTCTTCTATTCGCGACACACTCAGGCCCGGAGGAAAATTAATACTGCGCGACCACGATTGCGATACGGAAGACCAAAAAACCTTAGTAGCTCTTGCGCACGATGTATTCAACCTTGGCACAAAAGAATCGTGGGAGTATAACCAAAGCGAAATACGGAACTTTTATTCGCTGAACTTTATTTGCGGCTTTGTAGAAAACCTCGGGTTTAAATTTGACAAGCGCACCCTGTTTCAGCCTGGCGACCCTACCAAAAATGCCTTAATGCTATTTACTAAAGTTTAACCGGCTACTCCCCCACCCCACTAATGAAAAAAGTCTGCTCCCTACTCCGGTCAGTTTTAACCTTGCTATTATTTGTTGCAAACCGTGTAGCGCGCTTTTTAAAAGCAGCGCTTACATTCATTCACAGCAAAAAACCATTAGCTGTTGTTTTTTATGGCTTGCTGCTGTTTGTTTTTTGCATGGTGGTGGTTATAAAGACTGCCGGCGATAGTGAATTCAACAAAGCTTTAACCAACAGGCACATCAACGATATCACCCGCCTCAATTCTATACAGGTAGATAGCATTATGCAGCCACATACCGTAGAAGAAATAGCAGAAGCCATCAAAACCTCCACCGGGCCCATATCTATAGGCGGTGGCAAATTTAGCATGGGTGGGCAAACCGCCTTCGAGCATAGTTTGCATTTGGATATGACCCAATTCAACAAAATAATTTCGTTGGATACCGTCAGCAAACAAATCACCGTTCAGCCGGGTATCAGGTGGCGCGATGTTCAACGCGCTATCGACCCCTATAATCTATCGGTAAAAATTATGCAGACCTATGCCGATTTTACCGTAGGCGGGGCTATATCTGTCAACTGCCACGGCAGGTACATTGGCCATGGGCCGGTTATCTCATCTGTACAGCAAATCAAACTGGTGCTTGCATCGGGCGAAGTAGTTACTGCCAACCGCGAAACTAACAGCGACCTGTTTAACGCCGCTATAGGCGGCTATGGGGGCATAGGCGTAATTGTTGAAGCTACCTTGCAATTAGCCGATAATGTAAAAGTGCAGCGCAAATGCGAAATAGTAAAAGCAGAAGATTACTACACCTACTTTAACCGGCAAATACGGGACAGCGCAAACGTCATCTTTCAAAATGGAGATTTATATCCGCCGCACTACGATGAAATAAACAGTATTTCGTGGAGCGTAACCAACAACCCCGTAACCGATACCGCACGAATAAATTTGGGAGATGGCAGGTACTGGCTCGAATCAAAGTTGGTTAAAATAGTTTCCTGGGGCCGGTTCGGCAAATGGTTCCGCAAGTGTTTGGTCGATCCTTTTTACTACAGCCAGCACAAAGTACTATGGCGCAATTACGAAGCCAGCTACGATGTCCGCCAACTGGAACCCATTAATAGCGGCGACAAAACCTACGTATTGCAGGAGTATTTTATACCGGTTCAAAACATAAACTCCTTTACACCTAAAATGCGCGACATCTTCAACCGCCATCGCGTAAACGTAGTTAACGTATCGCTGCGCCATGCCTTGCCCGATACTGAATCTTATCTATCGTGGGCGCCCCGCGAGGTTTTTGCCTATGTAATATACTACCAGCAAGGCACCGATGCCAAAGCAAAAGAAAAAGTAAAGCAGTGGACACAGGAAATGACCGATGCTATTATCAGCGAGCAGGGCACCTGGTATTTGCCCTATCAGCCACATGCCACTGTAGCCCAATTTGAAAAAGGCTATCCTAACGCCGACAGATATTTTGAGGTAAAGAAAAGAGTTGACCCCAACCACCGGTTTACCAATAAACTATTGGATAAGTACAACCCCGCCATGAGGGGCAGCATTGAACATGAAAGAAATAATATAAAAGGCTATTTCCGCCCCGAAGAACAAACCTTGCTTACCGTACCCGAGTGGTATTTGGTATTTAACCCTAAGGAATATGCCGACTATTTAGAAAGCGGCAAAAACCCTTCGGCCTTTCCGTTCTATGCGTCTGTTAACGAATATTGGAAACTCTACGACCGTTCGCTTAAACTCACATCTAAAGCATATCCCGAAAACAAGGAATACAAAACCATGTTGCAGATTATTGGCGTAAGTGTAACCGTAGAATACTGCATAAAGTCTTTGTACGAAAACACAGTAGGCAGGTTTTTCAATCTCTTTGCTACTAAAAACATTTCCTCGCAAGAGAAGATAATCATACAGGCCCAACGCGCTTACAGCGATGTTATTTATCACCAGCCCTGGTACGAATTCAAATTTTTGCCCTGGGTCAAAAAGGTATGGGCCGTTTCAGATACTTCCGCTGGCGGTTTTCTACGCAAGTGGGAACGCACCCTTTTCTTTACCCTCGAATTTTCCTTCAAAGCACTCTACTCACGGCTTATTGAGTGGGGCGCAAAACATAGCTACGACCCACCGGTTACCGATATCTATGTCCTCGCCTCCTTGCAGGATTCCGTAGCACAAAACGCGCACCTGAAAATCGTGAAACAACAAGGCGATAGAAAGATAATCGCCATAGGTAGATGGGATGTATTTAATGAAACCATACCACAATTAGCCGATAAGCAAATAGCCATTGAAGAAATAGGTGGCAAC
>DATGXP010000647.1:0-1965 GCA_035298845.1 Chitinophagales bacterium | reverse complement strand
CTTAAATATTTTAATCATGTTGCCCAGACGGGATTCGAACCCGCATTTTCCTATTGGAACAGTATGGCTGTAAAAGCGCTTCCCTACTTTATTCGGTGCACTGCAAACTCTATCCGTTCATTCGCACAGATTGAACGGCATTTTCCATACACTACGCGGATTCAGCTTTTTCCGCAGCTTTTCCTTTTAAGCTACAAGGCAATTTTCAAAGAACGTTTTAAAACAATTTTCCGTTAAGCCCCGTCCCGCGGTATTGCGGAACGGGGGCATCCTCCTTTTTACAATTCTATTTTCTCAATTTCGGCAACTGCGTTGCTTCCATTTTCGATTGCGTGTAATACATCAAACACTTTATCACTCCATCCGGCCATCATGAATACATCGTTTCCTTCTATATTCAGTGGCGAGTTGCCGTATCCGGCCAAATCGAACAGATAGATTTTGGCGTTTGGTGCTATGGCTTTGTATTTCTTCCATTCAGAAGCTATCGTTTGTCCATAGTTCCCATTCTCGTTATACATCTGCAAATCGGTAAACACCATCACTTTATCTACCACGGCTTTACGGTTTATCAGATCCTGAATAACCTTGTAACCGTAGGTAGAGTGCCCTACTTCACCCAGCCTGTTGCGGAATGTCTCCACATTGGCCAGTATGCTTTTTGAAGGCACCGAGATAATCTTGTAGTTATCTCCAAAAATTCCGGTCACCACGTTTTTGCAACGGCTTTTCAGCAACATGGCCATTATCAAACCCACTTCGTACATCTGTACCGAGCTTTTTGCGCTCATGGCAGTTTGCATAGAGCCGCTGAAGTCCACAGCCACTACTACGCTGGTGTTACCATCGTAACCGGCTATGTTTGCAGCGCTGGCTGTAATTGCATCTTCCAATGCATCCAGCACTTGTGCAGCGTAACCGCTGTTTACATTTTTCAACTCTCGGTAGGCACTTACAAACCGGAATGGAAACTGCTTGCTCTTTGCCACGGCATTAGCATTGCTTATGTAGCTGCAAACTTTTTGAATTGCCTGTTCCGAAACTTTTGCATCGAGTATATTTCTCAGGTTACGCAGCACGGCCATGTAACCCATCTTTCCACTCATTATCATTTCTTCCCAGGCAACTTTTTTAGCATCCAGCTTTTCAGCCTCGTTAGCAAAATCCTTTTGTCCGGTAGCGCTCAACTTAGTTTCCCAGGTATCGGCTACTTTCAGTTCATCCTTCGCAATTTTGTTGAACAACACTTGTTGCGCTTCATCCTTTGCTTTTGGGTGAACCAGGAACAATGCATCTCGCAGTTTTACTTCTGCATCGCGGTTGTATTTAGCAAACTGGTATTCATCAAACTTGTTGAATGCCACAGCCAAACCTTTCTGCACCTGCTTGCTCAGCTTGTTCAGTTTCTTAACTCCCTTACGGTTGTTAGCCAACTGGTAGTAAGCCAGCAATTCGGTAATTTCATCGGCACGCTGCACCACACGGGCTACAGTTTTGCTCACTTCGGTTTTACCTCCGCTGGTTTTAGCCAACTCTACAGCCAGTGCCAGTGGCACCGAACGCAGATACATTTCTTCGCGGGCATATACGGCCAGCTTAGCTACGAAGGCTGCATCGTTCTGCGCGATCAGCTTACGGATACGCAGCAAACGGTCGTCAGCCTTTTCGTAAAAGCTATCGTTTAGCGAAGTAGATGCTACTGCGCTGTACAACTCCATTTGTGGAGTTAATACGAACGCTTCTGCGCCTTCGTAGTTGGTAACCTTGTTACGTCCAAATATTTTCATGTTGAATTTCATATCATCTTTCTGTTTTAAATCATTTTTAAAAAATCTAATCCTGCCTCATGCAATTCTGTTTGCTTTCGCTGCTCTATCGCTCTTATTTCGCTGAACGATAAAAGCCAGCTGATGAAATGCATTGCCTGCTTAATCCACCCGGTTGAAAATTTCAACCGCAGCTCTA
>DATGXP010000646.1:0-3065 GCA_035298845.1 Chitinophagales bacterium | reverse complement strand
CGGTAATATCGGCACATGGCAATGCCGACCAGGTAGTGCCGTATGCGTTGGGTTCATTTGGCGGGTTGCTTAACGGTATATTCGATTTGCACGGCAGCTATATGGTAGATTCGGTAGCGCGCCAACGGGGCGTGTGCAGCTACCTGTACACCATGGAGGGGCGCGACCACCCCTCGGAGAGCATGGGGCTGGAGTATTTTTACAGTATAGTATACCGCATTATGCTGCGCATGCAGGCGGTGCGTAACCAACAATCTTTCTGCTGCCCGCTGAATGTAGATATTACACCTAACGATACCCTGTTCTATGGAGCAAGCGCAACCCAGGCTACACTTAACGCGGTGGTGACCAACGATAACGGCAACGCCCAGTTGCACTGGTGTACTATGCCTTGTCAGTTATCTGAAACCGGTTTGTCGATTACCATAACCGCAGATTCTACTTTAAAATATGTAGCTGCTACAGTAAGCGAGGGTAACTGCATGAGCGGCGACCTGCATATAGTGTACGACAGCGCATTTATGGCTACGGCTATCCACCGCTTAGCGGGTAACGAATTTGCCTTTTCTGTATATCCGCAACCGGCATCTACCCAACTAAATGTGCGGGCAGATTTAAGTAACTACAAGGGCAGCTATGGAGCCATTGAAATTACTGATATGGCGGGGCGAAAATTGCTAAGCGAACCCTTTGCAATAAACGGACAGCTAAACAGGGCTATAGATTTATCTGCAATACCAACCGGTAGTTATATGCTGCTATTAATAGCTAATAGCAGGCCGGTTGGCGCAAAGCAGGTAACGGTTAATCGCTAAGCAATACTTAACCCCGAAAGGGTTTTAAACCCTTTCGGGGTTGCCTGCATAGTCGCAACCACAATATTGACACGGGTTTCCGCGTTTAGTTTTAATGAAGAGGCCCCTGATTTTAATACTTGTTTTTACCGCCGCCGCCTGCTTTGCCCAAACCAACTTCGCCACCCGCTTATCTAACGCTGCTGTTGCACTAACTGCGCAACAGGTAAGCTACGACCCTGCTTACTTTACCATACCCTACCCTTATGGCGATGTGCCAACGGGTAAGGGTGTATGCACCGATGTGGTTATCCGCGCCTATCGCAAACTAGGGATTGACCTGCAACAAAAAGTGCATGAGGATATGAGCGCTAACTTTAAGCTATACCCAAAAACCTGGGGTCTGAAACAACCTGACAAAAACATAGACCACCGCCGGGTGCCTAACCTGATGGTTTTCTTTAGCCGCTTTGGTAAAGTAAAACCCGTAACAGATGATGCTAAGGATTACCTGCCCGGCGATATAGTATGCTGGAATTTAGGCGGCGCCATTACACATATAGGGCTTGTAGTAAGTGCAAAATCGGCAGATGGGCAAAGGCCGATGATAGTACACAACATTGGCGGCGGGCAGGTGCTGGCCGATTGCCTGTTTAGCTACAAAGTTATAGGGCACTACAGCTACGGGCTTTAGCTATTACGCAACCAAGTACTTTTTATTTTTTGGTATAGTAGTATATTTACCAATATGAGCAGCCCCACGCTTAGTTACGATAGTTTTGGCCGGCCCATTGCTGATAATAAACAGGTAAGTATTAGTGATTACCTGCTTATAAACAGCGAAGATACCAGTGGTGAGCCGGTGCCCCGGTTAAACCAAAATCCTGTAGGGTTAATGCTGAGGGCCATTGGCGGGCCGCGCTTAATAGCCAATAAAACCGCCAGGCTTGCGGTTACACTTTTCAATACTGCTTACTTGCCGGTGCAGCACAAACGCCTGCAGCGCCTGATGGATATTGGGTTTATAGAAAAAATACCCTCGCAGAAACAGTTGTGGTTTGGCGCTATAGATATGCTTCGGTATTTTATATCGCCGGGGGCGGCCAGTTATTACAAAACCAAAGGCATAAATTTCACCTTTCACCAGGTGCTTCGGTTTTTAAACGACCCATCGGGCATAGCCGACCCCATAGGTATACGGGTGCCCCGCGATACCATTATCTGCCACCTGCTGGAGGTGGTGCACGCCAACCCGGTATACGACCTGCAACTGTTGGACCAGTTTGCCGATGGACTGGATGAAATGGAAAAGCAAACAGCGCAAATGCTGGATGGCACACATCCGCGCTATAAATCTATAACAGCTATTACCGAAGATGCCACCTACCATGCCCGCCTACAGGAGTATATAAAGCACTACCGCCAAAACCCCACCGCGCGGCAAATGCTGCGCGCCTCGGGTATGGCACGCAACAACCCTTACTTTCTGCTGGCCGAATGTATGTTTGGCACCCTGCCATCGGCCTTCCGATATTTTAACCGCCTGCCCGATACCTGGGGCGACCTTATAAAACACTACCGGCAAAACCCGCAAATTAACCCCGCCCTGTGCGATGAATGGATAGTGCAACAGGTATGGAGGGATAAGGAATAATAAACTGCGAAACAAATTGCGCTTTGTATCGTATAGCTGTATTATGATACAGTGTCCTCTTTCGTAATTCCCTGATTTAATAAGTTGATAATGGCGAAAAGTTAAAAACGCTTCTTTGCTGAAATTGATTTATCTTCCCGTAAACAAAAGCACATGCTTATGAGCCGTAGATTTTACCTGCCGGTTGTTCTTCTCTTCTTCTCTGTAATGTTTCAGCATGTATGGGCGCAAAATACTGCTGCAGTAAGCAGTGGCGCAAAAAATGTAACCACCGGTGCGGGTGTAGACCTGCGCTTGCACCGCCGCCTTAGCCAGGGCAATTTAAAGGATGAAAATATATCGCTGCTGGTAAAAGGCGACCTGCAACAAATTGAAGCGCTTACCTTAAAATTTGGCGGGGTATATAAAAACGCTTATGGCAATATTGCATCGATAGAGCTACCCGAAAAAAATGTACTGGCCTTTGCTGCCAGCCAGGGAATACAAAAAATTGAAAACACCAGTACCATGGGCCGTCAGCTTATGGACACCAGCCGCATACGCAATAATGTAGATAGCGTGCAGTTGGGATTTGCGCCATTGACAGCGGGCCTAAAGGGCAAAGATGTAGTGGGAGG
>DATGXP010000645.1:0-1923 GCA_035298845.1 Chitinophagales bacterium | reverse complement strand
TACTGTTAAAGGCTTTTGATGAAAACGGGTTTATTTTTTACACCAATTACGACAGTCGCAAAGGTCGGGAAATAACAGAAAACCATTTTGCCAGCCTGCTGTTTTTTTGGGATAAGCTCGAGCGCCAGGTGCGCATAGAAGGTACTATCGAAAAGATTCATGTAGACCTGTCAGAAAAATATTTTGCCTCACGCCCTTACGAAAGCCGGTTAAGTGCCATTGTATCTAAGCAAAGCGAAGAGGTGCCATCGCGCGAATATCTGGAAGACAGGCTGGAAGAGATAAAACAGGCCGGCGAAATAAAACGCCCCGAAAACTGGGGAGGGTACATCTTAAAAGCGCACTACTTCGAGTTTTGGCAGGGCCGCGCCAGCAGGTTGCACGACCGTATTGTGTACGAAATGGATAATGGCGCATGGAGGATTAAGCGTCTGGCGCCATGATGGCAAAAAATAATGGTTAACAGCAATGCCCGCATAAGCAGGGTTGCTATTAACCATTTATTTTATCAGCAATAAGTGCTTGCTTATTCTTCTTTCTTTTTAGCGGCTGCTTTCTTGGCAGGTGCTTTTTTAGCAGTTGGCTTATCAGCTTTTACTGCTTTTTCTTTCTTACCCGCAGCTTTAGCAGCGGCCTTTTTCTTTACGCGTGCCGGGCGGCTGTTTCCAAACGATTTTTTAAATCTTTTGCCTTTAGCGGTTCTTTTATCTCCTCTTCCCATAATTTAATTTGTTGTTTTATTAGGTGCGAATGTAGAAAATCCCTTTGCATTTTAAATAGTTGAGGTATTTTCCTTTAATCTGCCATGGCTATACCCCAAAATAAAAACCCCGGCAGTGGTTATTGCCGGGGTTTTTAGTATAAGCAAAAGCAATTATTTGTTTACCTTTTTGGCTAGTTCAGCACCAGCTTTAAACTTAGCAACTTTCTTTGCCTTGATGTTGATTTCCTTACCTGTTTGAGGGTTGCGGCCTTTACGGGCAGCACGTTTAGAAACCGAAAAAGTTCCAAAACCAACCAGGGTAACTTTGCCCGATTTAGAAAGCGTAGAGCCAACTGCGTTGATGAATGAATCAAGCGCGTCACCGGCCTGACCTTTTGTAACCTTTGCATCTTTCGCAATCTTGTCGATGAGTTCACCTTTGTTCATAATTTGAAATGTTTATTGGGTTTAAAAATTTTTTGTTGAACAAAGATAATTGCAGGTTCTTCTTTTCCAAATGTATGACAAAACTGTTACTGTCGAAAAGGAAATTAAAATTTCATTAGTGGTATCTCCGGCGCAAAAACCTGATGGCCTTTATAGTTTGTAAACACTTTGCATCATGTATCAAAAACAAATACCTTTACGTTAAATAGAAGACAAATAACTATGCCGATGTTCCGTAAAGTTTCGTTGTTGTTGCTATCAGCACTTGTTTTATCATTAGCGCCATCGTGCAATTCAAATAAAATTGCCTGCCCCACTTATGCTGATAGTCAGCCACAGAAAAAGGGCAAGAAAGGCAAACAAGAACCGCAGATACCCAAAGCCAGCAAACCCAAAAGCGGAATACTGCCTCCTAACGCCAGAAAGGTAAAACGCCCAGCAGAGTAATATTGGCCTTTGCATTTTAATCAGAGCAATCACTCTGCCTTCATCTGCGTAATCAATATGTATTTATCCGTGTAATCAACCTTTAGGAAATCTTGCTCCATATTTTATCCTTCGAAATTTCGGCCATATGCCTAAGCAGCGGCTGATGTGCAGCTTGCGAAAGCGATGGGTCCGTTTCTATTAGTTGTTGTGCGGTAGCCCGTGCTACCTCCAGTATTTTTATATCGTTTACCAGGTCGGCTATGTGCATGTTTACTACACCGCTTTGTTGTGTGCCTTCCAGGTCGCCGGGGCCGCGTAGTTTCAAATCCTCCTCAGCTATTACA
>DATGXP010000644.1:0-3461 GCA_035298845.1 Chitinophagales bacterium | reverse complement strand
AGGGGCCAAAACGCCGGGTAAAGTAAAGCATCTTACCATCTACGGTAAGCGATGGCATACTCTCATCAGCCGTTTTCTCACGGGTGCTATAACTTCCTGTTCAGGGGCTGCGGTATGGTTTCTTTCAGCATCTATGGCTGCATACAAGTCACGTATGTTTTGCATCAGCAGGTCATATTCCAGTTTGCTTAATTGTGCTATCTCTGCATTTGCAGCTGCACGATTAATTTTTTCCAGTAATTCCGGTATTTTTGACACTTTCATAAAACGTATTTATGCAGCAAAGGAGTAGAAAATCCCCACCTTGTATTAAATGAGTTTTAAACAAAATTATTGCTCTTGTAACCTGTAATAATCACTAACCCATTATTAATAGTACTGCCCAATGTTCATAGAACCTCTACACGGAAAAGATAAAAAAGGATGGATAGAAGTGGTGTGTGGCTCCATGTTTAGCGGCAAAACCGAAGAACTTATACGCCGCCTTAAGCGCGCCCAGATAGCCAACCGCAAGGTAGAAATATTTAAACCAGGCATAGATACCCGCTACGACGAAGCAAATGTAGTATCGCACGATGCCAATGTTATACGCTCTACCCCCATTACCCATTCGCAAAATATACTGCTTATGGCCGAAGGTACCGAGGTGGTAGGTATAGATGAGGCCCAGTTTATGGATATGGAGCTGCCTGCCGTATGCGAGCAATTGGCCCGCAAAGGCACCCGCGTTATAATTGCCGGCCTCGATATGGATTTTGAAGGCAAACCCTTTGGTCCCATGCCTCATTTGCTATCCATAGCTGATTATATAACGAAAGTACACGCTATCTGTATGCAGTGCGGCGATATTGCACATTTTTCGTACCGCAAGGCTGCCGGCAAAAGCAAAATACTATTGGGCGAAAAAGATAGCTACGAACCCCGCTGCCGCACCTGTTTCTACCTGGCAGATTCTCCTGAAGTGTAAGCACCATAAAGCCTTGTACTACAAGCGTAAATGTTATTTTTTTGTTAAAGTAAATACATACTTTAACAGCAAAAAATGGTCTATGATACAACAATGGCATCTATAGCTGTTCCCCCCTTCTTCCTTTTGTCATAAATCTGTCATTTTTTTTGATTCTCCCACTTTTTTATGTTCATTTGCCACCCTATTAAAAAAACAGGATTACTTTTACCTAACAATTAATTATTAAACAAAAATCAAAACGGCAATTATGAAAAAGTTTTTTACACTGCTTGTCGGTTTTGTTGCTTTGTCTTTAACCACAAATGCGCAGACCAATCCAAACGCAAGAACGAGTGACGGCACTCCTACTTCGCATAAGCAACCAATTCAAGTTCAAAAGAAGGTTCTTAATAAAGGCACAAGCCGTGCTTCTACCGAAGTAATCGCATTGGATTACGATGCAATTGATGATGCTTACACTGGCACCAGCGGTGGCGACTACTCTGTATACGCATGGGATATCAACAACAGATACAAACCAACCGATGTATTAACTATGAAGTTTGCAGCAGTAATCTATGATACACTGTTGTATTTAGATGCTAACGATAACCAATTATTCATCCCTCGTTCTCAGGCATCTTTCGTGCTGGATAGCTTCGATATGCTGGTAGCTCACGAAAACGTAAGCGCTACTAACGATACACTAACTATCACTGTGTTCAACAGAACAGGCTTAACTGCTACCGGCGTTGGTACTCCTACTGGTGCTCTTAATACTGCTTCTCTGGTACTATGGGATACTGTAATTGTAACTAACTCTTCTTTAGCAGGTGGTGGCAACTACGGTGTACTTAGCTTTTACCCTAACTTAAGCTTTGCTACTAACAATACCTTCGGTATCCGTGTAGACTACGCTGGCGATACTGCAGATAAGTTCCAGTTAGCTATCGGTTCTCGCGATGACTGTGTGGGCGATTGCTTAGCTGCTCCTTCAGCTGCTGGTTTCAATACTTTCTCATTCCTTAACTGGGATGGTCAGTTCCCTAACACAGGTCTTTACACTAACCAGATTTTCTTCGATTGCAACGGTACCGGTGACTATGAAGAAGCTGCTTGCGAAAACATCTTCTTGCAAAATGCTAAAATCGTTCCTTACTTAACTGTAAACGTTAACTACGGTGCGGTTATTTCTGCCGATTCATTAAACGGTTGCCCGGGTGGTATCTTAACCCTTAACGCTAACGCGTTTGGTTCTGCTGCCCCTACTTATACTTATGCTTGGTCTACTACCGATGGTACTTTAACCAGCACTACCGACCAGATTGTTGACTTAGTAGTAGGCAACAACGACGCTACTGTTACTTTAACTGTAACCGATGGCAACAACCAAACTACTGTAGCTACTGCCTCTATCGATTCAAGAGGTGTGGCTGTTAACTTTACAGGTTCTAACCCACTTACACTTAACTGCGGTAGCAGCGCTACTTTGGTTACTCAACTTTCTGGTGTTACCACTGGCAAATTCTACAGCTGGAGCACTGGTGTTTCTGGTAGCAACACTTCTACTATTTCTGTAAACACTGCAGGTACTTATACTGTAACTGTAACTAACAACGCAGGTTGCTCAGCTACTTCATCTTTAACTGTTCAATATCCTGGCGGCGTAACTAACAACGTTACCTTTACTAACCCACCAGCACCAGTTTGCGAAGACAGACCAGTTACTTTTACCAATACTTCTACCAACCAAACAGGCTGGACTCCACAATGGACTTTTGACGATGGCAACATCGGCTTTACTATGAACGGAACCAACACTTACGTTAACCCGGGTGTATACCAGGTGCAGTTACAAATGACCGATGGTAGTGGTTGTGTATTCAAATCGCCACTTGTAAACCTTACTGTATTGCCTGCATCTAACGGTGCTTGCATCAACGGTATCGAAGATGTTACTTTCGGCAATGCTATCAGCATGCAGCCTAACCCATCTAACGGTAATGTAAGCATCACTGTTAACGGTGTTGAGAAGAACGTATCGGTTAAGGTGTTCAACATCATTGGCTCTATGGTTAAGATGTTCAACTCTAACGATGTTCCATCTACTTTCACTAAATCTTTCGATTTCAGCGACCTTGCTAACGGTACTTACTTAGTTAAGATCCAGAGCGGCGATAAAACAGCTGTGAAGAGACTTACTATCAGCAAATAATTCATCTTTTGGATGTTTTAGAAAGCCTCTCCGCTACGGCGGAGAGGCTTTCTTGTTTTATGCCCTAACCTGATTATAATTTATTCGTGCATTCGTGGCTGCATTTCTGTATCCTGTCTCTGCCTTTTACACGCCTGTTAATTAAACCCATTCACCGCATTTATTAATACAGGAGACACATAGGCGTGCTAAACTTTCGTATCTTCATCAGCTTAAAATAATAACCTATGAAATTTGCTTTGTCTGCCGCCCTGCTTCTTTGTTCGCTTGTAGCTATGTGTATACCCGGCGATGAGG
>DATGXP010000643.1:0-3544 GCA_035298845.1 Chitinophagales bacterium | reverse complement strand
GCAGGCCCAGAACCTTAAACAACAGCAGGAAGAACTACAGATAACTAACGAAGAGCTGGAAGAGCAAACACAGGCCCTTGAAATGAAAAATAAGGAAGTAGAGGCGGCCCGGGCAGATATCGAACTAAAGACCAAGCAACTTGAATTAAGCAGCCGGTATAAGTCTGAATTTTTGGCAAATATGAGCCATGAACTGCGCACGCCGCTTAACAGCTTGCTTATATTATCGAAAGACCTATCGGAAAATAAGCGAAAGAACCTGACTGAGGAGCAGGTAGAAAGTGCCGATATAATCTACCGCAGCGGCCACGACTTGCTGGTATTAATAAATGAGGTGCTGGACCTATCGAAAATAGAAGCCGGCAAAATGACACTACATGTAGAAAATATTGCGGTGCAATACCTGCTGGATGAGATAAACCGAAATTTCAGGCACCAGGCGGAGCGCAAGGGCCTACTGTTTAAAATTGTGTGCGACAAAGATGTGCCGGCTTACATAAAAACCGATGAGCAGCGACTAAACCAGATACTGAAAAACCTGCTATCGAATGCTATTAAATTTACTGCGGCCGGCAATATAGGTGTAAAGGTAAGCACACATGGCGCTAATCGCCTTGCTATAGAAATAAGCGATACCGGCATAGGCATACCAGAAGAAAAACAAATGGCCGTGTTTGAGGCATTTCAGCAGGCTGATGGAGGTACATCGCGTAAGTATGGTGGCACCGGCCTGGGTCTTTCTATATCGCGCGAACTGGCAAGGCTGCTACACGCTGAAATAAAATTAGACAGCAAACTAAATGAAGGCTCAACCTTTACACTGATAATACCTACCGACTTAAGCACTAATGCCGAAGCGCAGGAAGTGCAGATAAAGGAGCATAGAACTAACCATAAAACCCCGGTAGCCATAAATAATGAGTTTATAAACTACCCGACCATAGACGATGACAGAAAAAGCCTGCAGGAAGATGATAAGGTGGTATTGATAATTGAAGATGACCTTAAATTTGCCGGTATACTTTTCAAACAAGCCCACAACAAAGGCTTTAAATGTATAGCTGCTGCTACCGGTGAAGACGGGCTGATACTGGCCCAAAAATATTGCCCGCATGCAATTATCCTTGATATAGACTTACCGGGTATAGACGGCCATATGCTGCTGATGGAGTTAAAATCGAAACCTGCCACGAGACATATACCAGTGCATATTATATCTGCCGAAGAGCGTAGTCTTAAACCTATTAAAGAAGGAGCTGTATCCTACATAAATAAACCTGTAGAAAAAAAGCAATTGGAGGAGGCCTTTAACCGGATTGAAAACTTTATTGACAGGAAAATGAAAAACCTGCTGATAATAGAAGATGATGCCAACTCGCGCAAGGCAATGAAAACGCTGATAGGCAACGGCGATGTAAAATGCGTGGAAGCCGGCAGCGGAGAGGAAGCTTTAAAGCTTTTTACAGATAACCATATTGATTGCATTGTGCTGGATATAGGCTTACCGGATATGAGTGGATTCGACCTGATACACAGACTAAACGAGATAAAAAAAGATATGCCCCCTATAGTGGTATATACCGGTAGGGAGTTAAGCAGAGAAGAAAACGATGAACTGCAAAAGTATGCCGAAAGCATTATTATAAAGGGCGTAAAGAGTGAAGAGCGCTTGCTGGATGAAACTGCCTTATTTCTGCACCGCACTATAAGTAATTTGCCCGAAACCAAGCAGCACATGATTGCCAGCCTGTATGACCGGGAAACTGTTTTTCAGTCAAAAAAAGTCCTGCTGGTTGATGACGATATGCGCAACGTATTTGCTTTATCGAAAATTTTGAAAGAGCGCGGCATGCAGGTAGTAAAGGCAGAAAACGGCATTAATGCATTGGAAATGCTTGAAGCCAACCAGGATGTTTCGATTGTACTAATGGATATTATGATGCCTGAAATGGATGGATATGAAGCGATGCGCCGGATACGGGCGAAAGAGCAATTTACGCGCCTACCCATTATTGCATTAACAGCAAAAGCGATGAAAGATGACAAACAAAAATGCATTGACGCCGGAGCTACTGATTACATATCCAAGCCGGTAGACGTTGAACGCCTGCTAACCCTGATGCGTGTTTGGCTGAGTAAATAACCCATTAAACCTAGCATTATGGATGCAAAACCGAAAATATTAGTAGTTGACGATAAACCGGAAAACCTGGTGGCTATTGATGTGGTATTGCGTGACCTGAATGTAGAGCTAATAAAAGTAACCAGTGGCAACGATGCGTTAAGAGAAACTCTTCATCATAACTTTGCCCTGGCCCTGCTGGATATACAAATGCCTGAAATGGATGGTTATGAATTGGCCAGCATATTGCGCGAAGAAGATAAGACCGCCCACCTTCCGTTTATTTTTATATCTGCCGTATATACCGATAACCTGAATGTATTTAAAGGGTATGAAAGAGGTGCTTTTAGCTTTATTACCAAACCATTTCAACCTGAGATACTGGTTAATAAAGTAAAGTTTTTTATAGAAAAACATCAGCAGGAGATATCATTACTGAATCTGAACAAAGACCTTGAGAAAAACGTGAAAGCTCTGGAGTTTGCCAATAAAGAGTTAGAGGCATTTTCCTATTCCGTATCGCACGATTTGCGGGCTCCATTGCGAGCAGTAAACGGATATGCACGTATACTAAGTGAAGACTATGCTGACAAATTGGATGATGCGGGACGAAAAACAATTCAAAACATATGTGTAAACGCTACGCGTATGGGTACATTGATTGATGACCTGCTGGAGTTTTCGCGCCTGGGCCGTAAAGCGCTGCAAAAGTCAGAATTAAACATGAATGTACTAACGGAACATGTAGTGAGCGATTTTGGCAAAGCAATGCCTCATCATGCAGAAATAACCATACATCCATTACCATCGGTAATGGCCGACTACACTTTAATTTACCAGGTAATGATTAACCTGATAGCAAATGCTGTGAAGTATTCGTCAAAGAAAACGAAGCCCGTGGTAGAAATCTCCGGAACAAAGGTAGAGGGTGAAGTTGTCTATACTGTAAAGGATAATGGTGCCGGATTTGATATGAAATATGCGTCAAAATTGTTTGGGGTATTTCAGCGACTGCATTCCAATGAAGAATTTGAGGGTACGGGTGTAGGACTGGCCATTGTGCAACGCATAATTACGAAGCATGGCGGGCGTATATGGGCTGATGCTACACTGAACAGTGGCGCCACTTTTAGTTTTACTTTACCGCTGCAATAAGTTGTGCTACTCACCTGTTTTTTCTGTTAAAACCAGATAAAGAGTATATTTGAAAAATACTGGCTGAACATTTGCACAGACATATAACTGTGAAAAAAAATACCCTCTTCTATCTACTGCTTTTATCGTTTTCTTTATCTATTGCACAAGATCACTACTGGAGTCAGCAATATGGTGGCCATGCTATACTAATGGGCGGTACTGCGGTAGTGGGTAAAACCGACAACAGCGCCTTGTATTATAACCCGGGCGCGATGGGTTTTATTG
>DATGXP010000642.1:0-1884 GCA_035298845.1 Chitinophagales bacterium | reverse complement strand
ATTTATTCCGCTTTGCCGTTCCGTTACTAATTCGGCCGTCACGGTTGCGCCACGACGAAATACATCCCCCCCCTTGCCTCCCCCAGGGGAGGTAGAACAGTCCCACCCCCGCGCAATATTCCGCGGGTTCTGCGTTTAATGGCGTGCCCAATACCCCACATTTCGCCAAACCAATCTAAAATTTATCTTTGCCCGCCTTTTATGATACAGGATTTAATAATCGTCAACAATAAAACAACAGGCAGTCTTACTATGGGTTTTGCTAAAGGACTGATTTTGCGTGTGGTAGCACCTGTTTGCTTAGGCTTGTTGCTGTTTATGAGTAGCTGCGAAACGCCCGAGAAAGTGCTTAAAAGCACTAACCTGGAGTATAAGGAGGCCAAGGCCATATCGTGGTATAACAAGAAGGAGTACTTTAAGTGTATACCCGTGCTGGAGGAACTAATAGGCCTGATGAAGGGCCGCAAAAGCACCGAGGAGCTATACTACATGTATGCCATGGCCAACTACAAGCAGGGCGATTACATGATTTCGGCCTACCACTTTAAGAACTTTTACGACCTGTACCCTAACAGCCTGCACGCCGAAGAGTGCCTGTATATGTTTGCCAAAAGCAACCAGCAGCAGAGCCCCAAGCCCGACCTGGACCAGACGTTTACTTACAAGGCGCTGGAGGCTTATGCCCTGTTTTTGAACAGCTACAGCGATGGCAAGTATATAGTGCAGTGCAACGAGGCGGTAAAGACCCTGCGCCGCAAGCTGGAGAAGAAAGCACTGAACGCGGCCGAACTATATTACAAAACGGAGAACTATAAGGCAGCAGCCACCAGTTTTGAGCAGATATTGAAGGATTTTCCGGATATAGAGGAGAGCGAGCGGGTGAGCTATATGATAGTGAAGAGCAATTTCAAATTTGCCCAAAACAGTATACCTAGTAAAAAGGCCGAGCGCTTTAACAATGTAATAAAGGCGTATAATGAGTTTAAATACAAGTTTGGCGGCAGCAAATACCTGGAAGATGCCCAAAAGAGCGAGCAACAGTCGCACTATCAGGCAGTTATAAGCGCGTTTGAGTGGGCCGAAATAGCCCCGCTGATAGAGCGCGAGAAGTATTTCCGCATCTTTTTTAACGAGGCGAAGGTGCAATTGCCTTACCTGACCGAGAAAAAGCAGATAGACGAAGTGAACCTGATGATAGAAAAGGGGCACTTTTTGATTGTTAAAAATAGTTTTGCCATAAGCGAAGAGAAGAAAAGTAAGGACAGATTGCCCGCACTTGAGCAAACTGTGAAAACTTATTATAACTTTGTCGACCAATTTCCGCAGAGCCGGTTTGCAAAAGAGGCCGAGCGGATATTTAATAATACCAACGAACTAATAAAAAAAATCAAGACAAATGGATAAAGTAAAAAAGATCAAGATGACCCAGATCAACCCGCTTATCGAAACGCAGAACCTGGAAGAGATGGCCTCTCGCAGCGGTAATGTATACGAAGCGATTTATACCATTGCGCGCCGTGCTAACCAGATATCGAGAGAGATAAAGGAAGAGCTGCACGCCAAGCTTGAAGATTTTGCATCGCACACCGATAACCTGGAGGAGATTCACGAAAACCGTGAGCAGATTGAAATATCTAAGTTTTACGAAAAACTGCCTCACGCTACTATACTTGCTACGCAGGAATATAAGAACCATGAGTTGACTGTGCGCCTGCAGGAAGATGAAGTAACTACTGCTGCACCGGTATTGCCAGTTACACCGGCAGCGCCGTCATTTAACTAATAAAACCAATGCTCTATGAGCAACCTGAACGGTAAGAAAATTGTGTTAGGCGTTTGCGGCTCGATAGCCGCTTACAAAGCTGCAATTCTTGTCCGTAACCT
>DATGXP010000641.1:0-3778 GCA_035298845.1 Chitinophagales bacterium | reverse complement strand
GAATGTTGTATTGCTGGTATAAAGGTTCAATAGCTCCCAAACCACAAAGGCGCACCGGTACAAGTCCGTTTTCGGCAAAGCCGCAATTGTAGGCAATAGTTACATCGGCATCGCCTTGTGCATTGAAAGAAGGTATGCTGTTAGGCCCAACAAATTCGGGCACGTTTAAGCCACCCGCTAAGTTGATTAAAGCCTGTGCCTGCGAGGAGTAACCATCGTTGCCACTGTTACCCTCCAGCCCACCGTTTTGAATCATTGCGTCGCGATATGTAGGGGGGGCTTCATTTACACTATCAATATAAACCGCCTGCATATAAAGCACAGCACCGGCTGAATTTCCACCTACAATAATCATGTTGGGGTTAATGCGCCAGGTATTAGTAGTGGCAGCATCTTTTCTAAAAAACCGAATGGCCGCTTTCCCATCGCCTATACATTTGGTAACCACATTCATTAAGCTAACCGTGTCTAACAGTTGCAGCGGAGAACCCAGGCGGTAGTCAATAGACGCACATACGTAGCCGCGCTTTGCAAAGCTGTTGCAGTAGCGGGTAACTACACTGTCCATTGTTTTATTGCCCAGCACAAAACTGCCCCCGTGCGCCATAATTATAAGCGGGCGCAGGCTTTGGGTATCGCCGGTGGGTTCATACACATCCAGCTTAAGTGTGGTATTGTTAGCCGTGGTATATACAATATCTGAGATAATAGTTACATCGGCAAATACTTTTTCTTTATACCGTTGCCCGCACTGCGCATAGGTTTGCTGGCAGGTTACAAACAAGGTAAGCAGCAGGTAAAGTTTAGTTTTCATGATACTGTTTTTGTTGTTTATAATTTTGTAAGCCACACAAAATTGGTGTTTCGCACGCACGCCACCAGGTCAATATTTTCATCTTTCAATTGTGCCAATTAGGATTCACAAATGCTGCCCGCATGGCACAAAACACAATACTGTAGCGGATTTCAACGCTCCCCTGCCCCCTTCAATTGTAGGATTCCGGCCCATGTTTATCATTAAAATTTTCAGGTGCTTATAGTATGGCAAGGCTGCTTTACGTTTAATTTAAGCGCATGAAAAAGTTGAAGCGCGACAACCTGACCGACCTTATACAATCGCTGTCGGTTAACGAGAGAAGGTATTTTAAACTCTACAGTTCGCTTTCTCCGCACACTAACTACAAAAAACTTTTTGCCCTGCTGGATAGTGGCAAAGAGATGAGCAACGAAGCCATAAAAAAGAAACTGGCCAATACGAACATGAATGTTTCGTACGAAAAAAAGTACCTGCAAAAAATACTGCTGCGCAGCATGCGCAACTACTTCGAAGATTCTACCATAGAGGCTACGCTGCATAAAATGCAGATTGAGATTGACCACTTGTTTAATAAAGAGTTGTTTAGCTTTTGTTACATGCATATAGAGGAGGCCATGGAAATAGCCACCAATTACGAGTTGTTTACCCACCAGCTGCAATTGCTTAAATGGAAAAGATCGTGCGTGGTAAGGCTGGGCAACACAGAGATACGCGACAGGTTTAGTGGCGAGGAAGCTGTGCTGGAGCAACAGTGCATAGAGCGCCTGGCCAACCTGGCGGGGTATAAAGCATTGCAGCAAAAAATCTTTTTGCTGCTAACACAAAAAGGCACTGCACTTAAAGAAGAAGACAAACGCATGGCGCAGGAAATTTTAGACGACCCGCGCATGAAAGATATTTCGCTGGCACTAAGTATGCAGGCCCGCGTACATTTTCTGGAAGTAAAAATATGGTGCTACCACTGCCTGCACAACTTAAATGCAGCCTTTAAATATTCGGGGCAATTGGTCCGCCTTTTCGATGAAAACAGCCGGTTCATAAAGCTGGCACCCCATGGCTACTTATCGGCATTGGCCACCTACTACAACCGCAGCTACCTGCTCGGGAAGTTTGCCGAAGCAGATATGGCACTGAACAAAGCAGAGGGAATGCTGGCACTAAAAGATGTGGCGGCCAACCATAACCTGAGGTGCGAAATATTTTATCTCAGCAGCGAAAGGAAACTGATGCAGTATGCTTATGCCGGCGAGTTTACTAAAGCGGTAGAGCAGTTTGAGAAAAACAAATACACCTGGACCCGCAACAAGATGAAACTGCGCACCAGCTATTACCTGCTGCAATACTATTTTGCAGCATTGTCGCATTTCTATTTACGCCAATACGATATAGCGCTTAAGTATCTGCGCAAAATAGTAGATGAGTTTGACGATAAAACCCGCCTCGATTTTGTGCTGTTTGCCCGCGTACTTCACCTGCTTACACAGTTCGAGTTGGGCAACCACGACCTGCTTCCTTATATCTCTAAATCACTACAGCGGTTTATGAAAAGCCGGAAAATAGAACGCGAATCGGCCGAACTGATAATAAAACTGTTGCGCACGCTGGCCCGGCACAGTGGCGATAAAAAAGCTACTGCACGCATGATGAAATTATTTAAAGCAGACCTGGATAAACTGGAACATAACGCCGACGACCGGATACTAAACGGTACGCTGATGCTTAAACGCTGGATAGATTTGAGGCAGATTTGACAACTTTTAGAAAGTTGCCAAATCTATAAATGTAAATACTGCTACATTTATCCTATACAAACTCACCACATGCAATCAGAAAATAAAGTAACCGCAGTAGGCCCAACAGATGGCCCCTGCTTAGCCATAGGCACTGGTAATTATCGCATAGTAATTTCGGGCGAGCAGACCGGTGGAGCTTATGCCGTAATAGATATGGTAGTGCCACCCGGTGGCGGCCCAGGCCCGCATGCACATGCAGGGTTTCAGGAGTCGTTTCATATACTGGAGGGCGAAGTAGAAGTAAGCAGCGAAGAAGGAACGTATACTGCCGTAACCGGTTCGTTTGTAAATATACCCATGGGTGGTATAGTGCACGGCTTTAAAAACAAAAGCGATAAAGTAGCCCGCCTGTGGTGCGTGGTAGTACCGGCAGGTTTAGATGCCTTTTTTCAGGAGATAGGCAAACCCATTGCCCAGGGCGAATTTCTTCCCGCCTCACCACCCGGCCCCGAAGCTATGGCGCGCCTGATAGCCATAGGCGAAAAATACGGGCAGAAGTTTTATCCGCCCAACTACTTCGATAGCTTGGGCAAGCTGTAAACTTTCATCATCAGGTGTTAATGCGCAGACAATAAATTCATTTTATTCACAATTCAATTCCATTGCTCTTTGCAGGGCTGAAATTAATTATGGCCGGAGCCTGCAACAGACATTTGCTACCCATTACTATAAATACTACTGCTTACTACTTAGGTAATCATCCATTAATCCCACCAGGCTAATGTCGGCCTCTTTAGGATTAAAGCGCAGGTTGCGTAATTCCTGCAGTGCTGTTTTGTTTAGCGTATCCAGGCTTTTCTGGTCTTTGGTTTTCAGCGCATCTTTCATATAGCAGATAACAAACTTGTGAACCGGTGAGGTATGCAGGTAGGTCATAAAGAACCGGTAAGTATTTTTGAGAAGGTAGCTCAGGTAGTGGTACTCTTTCATCTCGTACCGCAGCATCAGGTTAATGATTTTGAGGTTGCCTACATAGTCGCGGCGGGTGTCACCATTGGTCAGGCTCATTAGCTCGTTTACCTCGCTCACGCATTCATCCAATTTGCCCAGCTTAAGGTAAGCATAGGCCACGTTAATACGCAGTATATAATTATATGCCTTGCCTATAAATGGAGCCAAGCGGTCAAGCCCATCCCGGCAATACTCTATATATTGCGCCAGCTTCTTT
>DATGXP010000640.1:0-2432 GCA_035298845.1 Chitinophagales bacterium | reverse complement strand
GAATAAAAGGACTTTTTTTGTTATAGAGAATAACGAAATAGAGCCGGTATATTAACGCATTCTGTGCGGGATGCTTTATTGAAACGCCCTTCTCTTTTTTTAGGTTAATTACAAATTCGCGTTTAACCGCTTCTGGTCCGGAGTTATAGTTTTAAGTATAAACGACTGCCCAATTATTGACGCCTTTATTTTTTTAATCACGTGTTCATGTAAATGCTTATCTGCATTTTCTGTTTGTCTGATATAGTAATGACCCTTTTTTCGAATAAAGAATGCAGACTTTATAGGCCATAAACTAAAAAGGTTCCGCATTTGCGAAACCTTTTTGTGGAGGATACCGGAGTCGAACCGGTTACCTCTTGCATGCCATGCAAGCGCTCTAGCCAAATGAGCTAATCCCCCAATTGTGGACTGCAAATCTATTTTTCAAATCCATTCTTTCAAATTTTATGTAAAGAATTATTCAATTGAATACACCCCGGCCCAATGGCTATAGTTTCTTTAGCTATTATTCTTTACTTCATCGCGTGAAATTCCTGAAACCCACCTTATTTATTCTTCTGGCATTGCTATGCGGCCTGGGCGTTGGGGTATACCGAATTGCCGGCATAGAGCGCAGCGAGGTGTTTTTTACAAATGGCAGTTGGACGGGCAGCAAAGATTTACCCCTGGGTAAAGATAAGCTGCTAACTGCGCAGGCAAGTGTGTTTGCCTTGTTTGCCCTGCCCTCTAAAGAGGCTGTTTACCTTTTTGCGCGCCGCGATGAGAAAAAAGAGCTGCTAAACTCCGCCAACGACTACACCATTACCGGTAACCTTAACCAGATTAGTGCTAAATACTGGAGCATAACCGCCTATGGTAAAGATTTGTACCTGATACCTAACGAGGCGGACCGGTATTCTTTTAATAACGCTAACCTGGTTGCAGATAGCACCGGCAATTTTACTATAACAGTGTCGCATGTTAAGAAGGGCGACAACTGGCTGCCCGCACCCGATAATGCCCGCTTTAACCTGGTGCTTCGTATTTACAAAGGGGATTTCAATTTCCTCTCGGGCCTTGAAACTACCTCTCTTCCCGAAGTTAAAAAGCTGCAAACGCCATGAAGATAGTTAGCCGCGTTCTGCTGTTTGTTGTTATTGTGTTTGCAACGCAATACCTGTTTATCGCCGCTGTGCCCAAATTGATTTTTGGCATTGCCCAGTACCGCAAACCGCAGCCTGTTAACACGGTAATACACAATGGTAAAACAGATGCTACTATGCGCAAGGTGGTGTTGCCTAACCCCGATTTTATTTACAGTGCAGTGTTTTACGATGTAGCAGATCATGACCTTATCATTAGCGGCGAGTATGCCGACTCTACCATGTATTCTTCCTTAGCGTTTTATGGTAGCGATGTGCAGCCCTACCAGGTGCGCAATAACTTACAGGGCTTTAAAACGAAATATGCTATCCGTTTATCATCGGTTAACAGGGTGAACAGGACCTTACGGGCAAAATCTAAAAAAGGAGTTATACTGATGCGTGTATTGGCCACTAACCCTGCGCAGATAGCCGAAGCTAAACGCCTTCAATCGTTATTTACAGTAAAAGAGGTACCACAGAACGACTAAACCCCTTGTTCGTCGGGCATTACAATAGCCATAACAATGTAAAGCAGCAGGCCGGTGCCAAAGAGGAAAAAAGCAGCTAAAAATGCAAGCCTGATGATGGTAGGGTCAATCTCCAGGTAATTGCCCAGGCCACCACATACTCCAAACATCTTTTTGTCCCTTGATTTTGTAAGCTTTTTCATTTTACTAAAATACAAAAATGTCGGGCAATTGAAACCAACTTATAAGGGTTGAAAACCAGTAGATAAGTATATTCGATACAGATTATGAGTTGGCAAGGTTATATAAAGGGGTTTAGCAGTTATCTTAGGTTAGAGAAGTCGCTATCGGCAAATACCATAGAGGCTTACCTGCGCGATATAAATAAGTTTGTAAAATACCTTGAAACTGCGGAACTTAAGCTAAGCGCCGAGGAGGTTAAGCTGGAGCATTTTCAGGCTTTTATAAAAGACCTGAATGAAGTTGGGTTCGATGCACAATCGCAGGCGCGTTTTGTGGCAGGTATACGGGCCTTCTATAAATATCTGCTAATGGAGGATGCGATTACAGATAACCCGGCGGATTTGCTGATAGCCCCCAAAACGGCGCGCAAACTACCCGATACACTTTCTGTAGAGGAGATAAACGCATTGGTAGAATCTATAGACCTGAGCACGCCGGAGGGCGTGCGCAACCGGGCTATGCTAGAAACATTATACAGCTGCGGGTTACGTGTAAGCGAGTTGACAACACTCAAAATATCGAACCTTTTTTTAGATGTAGATTTTATAAAGGTGATAGGCAAAGGCGATAAAGAGCGGCTGGTGCCCATCGGCTC
>DATGXP010000639.1:0-5540 GCA_035298845.1 Chitinophagales bacterium | reverse complement strand
TATACAGGCAGAACTTTGTAAGTGAAGATTAAAACAAGAGTGACTTTAGCAGTAACAAAAAAATGGTGACTGCTGTAATTGCCCCTACTACAATGCCGGTAGAAGCCAAAGGGCCATAACCCTTTTCGTTATTGTTTGGTTCCATAATGTTATAGTTTTTTTAGAATTTAGAAATGAAGCGTTGACCGGTGTAAACAAATACACCCGCCGGCCCGCTTAAAAAAATATTGCTTAATGCGAAAGCAGTTTCTAAATCAGTAAAACAGAATGGAACAGATAGAGGGGAAAAGACCAGCCCGGCAAAGATGCCCGGCCAAAAATATTATACATGGTTTGGCTACCTGCCGTAGAAGCATGGAACAAACAACCAGACAGTGAAAATTTATCGGCCACCGATGGGGCGCGTAATGCCACGGGCAAATCCTGTGCAACTGAAACAGGTGTGGCTACTATGCCTTCGTCGCAATTGGAAATAACAGAAGCAACCAGCCCGTATTCGGTACGCAGGCTTTCATCTGTGCTACCGGCATAGCTTATACCAGGCATACATAATGCAAACAAACCAATAAGGATGGCAAAAACCGCTTTCATCTGCATAACGCGGTGAATATACAATTTGCCGCTGAACCCCGAAAATGATGAATTACAAAAAAGGTTAATCAGCATTTACTCTGCCGGAAAAATGTATACGTAACTGGAAAGAAAAGGTTGCCTGCCTGGCATTCAAATTCTCCCCATATACTTATTAGTACTTTTTGCATAAAATATATGCCATGGAACATAACATTTCACTCTGTAAACCGTAACAAAAAAGAGAAGTAACCACCAAGGATTGTAATGGATAAAACACCCTGCAGAAAACCTACAGACTAAGCACTATCTGTGAAGAATTATGGTAACGCTGTTACAAAAAACGTGGATTATGAAAAAGATTTACTTAGCTCTCTTACTGGTTGTTGCTCTCTCCGGCGCATACGCGCAGATCACCGTTACGCAAACATCTAACTCGCAAACCTTATCGCAGCTGCTGGCCGGCAGTGGTGTTACCATTAGCAACTACACCATGAGTTGTGCCGCAAATGGCTCCGGAACTTTTACTAACGTGAATTCTAACCTGGGTATGCCAGGCGGGGTAGTGTTAGCCTCTGGCCGGGTGCAAAATATACCCAACCCTACCAATGTTTTTGCTTCCAGCCAGTTTACAGCCAATGGCGATGCGCAGCTATCTACCTTAACCAACGGAACTATTTACGACCCATGCGTATTGCAGTTTGATATCGTGCCGCAGGGACCGCTTTTAAAATTTGATTACGTATTTGCCAGTGAAGAGTATCCGGAATGGGTTTGCTCTCAGTTCAACGATGTTTTCGGATTTTTCATTAGCGGGCCAAACCCAGGTGGTGGTAACTATACCAACAAAAACATTGCGCTGATTAATAATACCAACCTACCAGTGGCTATCAATACAATTAACCCCGGCACACCCGGCGCAAATGCCAATGGTGGAACCTGCAGCGGTACCAACCAAAGCACCGGTTACTCATCGCTATATACCACTAACCAAACACCTATAAACCCACAAATAGTTTATGATGGTATGACGCATTTGCTAACTGCCACAGCTGCTGTTACGCCATGCCAAACGTATCGCTTAAAAATTGCCATAGCCGATGTGGCAGACCGCATTTACGACTCCGGTGTTTTCCTTTCAGCCTACTCATTCAACTCTAACCCGGTTACTGTTTCGGCAGTGGGCAACCTGGATTATGCAGGGTTTTCATCTGCATACGAAGGATGTGTGGGAGGGACATTTACGCTTACTTTATCGCAGGCGCAAGTGGTAGATGTGTATGTGCAGATAGTAATAACCGGTACTGCTGCTAATGGTACCGACTATACGGCAATTCCTACATCGGTTCTTATACCGGCAGGGCAAACGGTAGCCAGCATTGATTTAAACCCTTTGGAAGATGGTATTGCAGAAGGAATGGAATCGGTAACAATAGCTACCGTAAACCCATGCACCGGTGGTGTATCATCAAGTGCTACCATCAATATACGCGACAATACGCCGGCTACTATTTCGGCTACCGACACTACACTTTGCTTAGGACAGTCAACACAACTGGATGCTAACGGCGGCATAACTTATAGCTGGACACCCACTACCGGGCTTAGCAATCCTAATATCAAGAACCCGGTAGCCACACCATCGGTTACTACTACCTATACCTGCAACATGACCTTTGGTGCCTGCACCAAAACTGTTTCGCAAACTATTTATGTAGGCAATCCTACTGCATCTGTTACAGCGAACCCTGCAGGTATTATCTGCAACGGTGGCACAGTGCAGTTAACTGCAACTTCTACCGGCGTTTCTCCTTATAGCTATTTATGGAGCACAGGTGCTACCACACCTGTAATAAATGTAGCTACTGGTGGCGCTTACAATGTAACCGCTACAGATGCTTATGGCTGTTCGGCCTCGGCTACGCGCTCGCTTACTATTTCTAACCTGGCTATTTCGGGTACTGCAACAAACGTATCGTGCGTAGGTGGCAATAATGGCGCTGTGGATGTAACTGTAACCGGTGCCAATGCACCATTTACTTACGACTGGGGTGGGGGCATAGTATCGCAGGACCGCACGAACCTGGCAGCCGGAACTTACACCATTACTGCATCTAACACCAGTGGATGCTCGGTTACTGCCACTTATACTATTACACAGCCTGCTGCCAGCCTTACATCTACCGCTACTAACACACCCATACTATGCAATGGTGCTACTACCGGTAGTATTAATCTTACCCCGGCCGGTGGGGTTTCTCCTTACACCTTTGCATGGAGCAACGGCGCCACAAGCGAAGACATCAATAACCTGGCAGCCAATGCCTATTCGGTTACAATTACTGATTTAAACGGTTGTAGTACTACCCGCACGGTTAACATTACTCAGCCTACAGCTATTACATCTACCGAAACTCACACAAACGCCACCTGCTCGCAATCTAACGGCGCTATTGACTTAACTGTAACAGGGGGTACCGGTGCATACACTTACACCTGGAGCAACGGAGCCATTGCACAAGACCTACCTGCAATATCGGCAGCTACCTATACGGTTACAATTATTGATGCCAACGGCTGCACAGCATCGCGCACGGTAAGCATTACGCAACCGGGCAACCTTACTGCAATACCTACAGCCACTAACCCGGCTTGCTTTGGCGGCTTAACCGGTAGTGTAAACCTGGCTGTAGCAGGTGGCACATCTCCATATACGTACCTATGGAGCAACGCAGCTGCCTCGCAAAACATATCAGGCATAGGTGTGGGTACCTACAGTGTAACAGTTACCGATAACACCGGATGCAGTACTTCGGCCTCTGCTACACTTACCCAGCCGCTCGCGCTGGCGGTAGCCGCTACACCAACCAACGTTAGTTGCAATAGTGGAAACAACGGCAGTATTACAACGGCAGTAAGTGGCGGCACGCCATCTTACACATATAGCTGGAATGGAGGCATCACTACCCCCAACAGAAGCAACCTTACAGCAGGTTCTTATTTCCTTACGGTAACCGATAGCCGCGGATGTACGCGCCCATTAAGCGTTGTTATAACTCAACCTTCGGCACTGGCAGTTACCGAAACGCATATCAATGCGCTTTGCAATGGCACCAGTACCGGCTCAATAGATATTACAGTAGCAGGTGGTTCTGCACCATATACCTATAACTGGGGTGGTGGTATCAGCACACAAGACCGCAACAATCTGGCTGCGGGCAGTTATACTGTAACCGTAACGGATTCAAGAGCCTGCACGGCCATGCTTACGGTTGCAATCACACAACCAACGGCACCGGCAGTTTTATTTACACCGGTTAGCCCGGTTTGTAATGGCGCTGCCAGTGCATCGCTTACCGCCAATGCCACCGGCGGCACAGCACCTTACACTTACTTGTGGAATAATGGCGCAGTAGCATCCAGTCTTACCGGTGTAGCAGCGGGAATTTACAATGTAACAGTAACCGATAGTCGCTCATGCTCGGTAACCGGTGCAGGTGTTATAACACAACCTTCGGCGATTGCCATTACATCTGCTGTTACCAATGCCACTTGCGCAGTGGGCAATGATGGTACTATTAATATTACCGTAAGCGGTGGAACCGGCGGATATACTTACAACTGGGGTAGCGGAATTACCACACAAAACCGCACCGGCTTAACAGCGGGCAGTTATACCGTTACAGTTACCGATGCGGCATTGTGCACAGCTTCGGCCGCAATTAATGTTACGCAGTTTGGTTCGGGCATTACATTAACATCGGCCACTAATCATATTACCTGTTACGGCCAAAATAACGGCAGTATTAATATAACGGTGGCAGGAGGCATTAGCCCGGTTAGCTATAGCTGGAACGGTGGTGTAACTACTGAAGACCGTACCGGTTTATCAGCAGGCACCTACAGTGTAACAGTAACTGATGGTGCCGGTTGCTCTGCTATATCAACCAATACAATAAACCAGCCTGCGGCGCTGGTTATAAATAAAACAGCAGTAAATGTGCTTTGCAATGGCAACAACACAGGTAGTATTACTATTACTGTTACCGGTGGTACCGGTGCCTATACTTACAACTGGGGCGGCGGCATAACTACGCAAAACAGAATTAACCTTACCGCCGGCACGTATACTGTTACGGTAACCGATGCTAACCTTTGCACTGCTAGCAATACAACAATTATTACCCAGCCTGCAGCAGCATTAAGTTCCTCTGCGGCTACTATGGCTGTATCCTGTTTTGGTGGCAGCAATGGTGCCGTAAACTTAACCGTAACCGGTGGCGCCACCCCTTATAGCTACAACTGGAATAACGGCAGCGTAAGTCAGAATTTATCCGGCGTAGCCGCCGGCACCTATAATGTAACTATTACAGATGCTAATGCTTGCAGTACTAGTACAGCGGCTACAGTATCGCAACCTGCAGCAGCACTTAGCACTTCGCTTGTAGCCGGCGGTGTTTTGTGTAATGGCACCGGCACAGGCTCCATTGCCAATACCGTGTCAGGTGGCACATTACCCTATACATTTAACTGGAACGATGGCGGCAATACACAAAACAGAACAAACATTAGCGCGGGTAGCTACACAGTTACGGTAACCGATAATGGTAGTTGCACAGCAGTTGCATCTGCCGCTGTAACAGAGCCTGCTGCATTAGTAGTAGCAACAACACCTACCCAGGTAAGCTGCAATGGAAATGCCAACGGTGCGATAACTACCAACGTAACAGGTGGCACAGGTACTTACACATATAACTGGGCTGATGGGACAACCACACCTAACAGAACCAACCTGGCAGCAGCAACTTATAACTTAACTGTTACCGATGCTAATGCCTGCAATGCGACTGCTTCTGTAACTATTACGCAGCCTTCAGCATTGGCCATCTCTATCAACTCGGGCACAAGCGTTTGCGTAAACGCTACCGGTACTGCTACAGTAGTAACCAACAACACAGGTACCCCTCCTT
>DATGXP010000638.1:0-6928 GCA_035298845.1 Chitinophagales bacterium | reverse complement strand
GTTGCCCAATGCCGATGCACCAAACATACCAATGGTTCCGTTGTTTATGCGGGTGCTCTCGTGCGGGTAGCCATCAAACAAATGCTCGGCAGTAGTTGCGCCTACAGCAGCAGCATAAGCCGAATCCAGCGTAGAAATAATTTTAACCGACTCGTATCCGTCCTCGTGCTTGTTACTGTATTTAGGGTCGGTAGTTGGCAAATAATCCAGCACGTGGCCAAACGGGTGGTAAGCATTTTTGTTCCAGCTATCAGAGTACATGGGGAAATATACCCCCTCTGAAGAGTAACGGCCGCGCATATCCTGTAGCATATAGTTATAACCCAGTATCGGCATTATACCGCCCAGCTCATCAAAATCGCCTTTGTCGTATGGCGTACGGGTATACACCGTAGGCAACTGGTAAGGGTTGGGGTTAGGCTGTCCGTTCATGCTATCATACACTATTACCTGTGCACCAAAAGGTATAAAGGTAATAGGGTTGGTTACCAGGTCGGTACCTAATATGTTGATGGTGCCTAAGTCTACCACCAGCGAGTCGCGTAGGCGCGGCACATACACATCGGTAAACAGTTTAACGCCATCGGGCATTACAAACGGTACAGTGATTTTTGTACTGAACTCTTTAATATCATCTAACTTTCCATTGGTAACCTGGGCAGTAGATGAAAATTGAAAAGCAACGAGTACCAGTAGCAGGGTCGAAATTTTTCTCATGTGCTGTAGACTTTAAAAATCGGGGATTGTTGGTTACTAAAAATTTTGAGCCGATAATGTTAATCAATTGTTTTGATATTATAAAATGCTGCCCATTATTTAGTAAGGCATCGTTAAATGCCGCCAAAGCCTAAAACAAGGCACCCACACAACAATGGCTATGCATATCTCTTTGGCACTATTTTTTACAGCATAAGGCAATAACCTCAATAAAAATATAAACCATGCACATCATCATTCAAACCTTGCATTTTACCGCCAAACCGGATTTAGATGCCCACGTAAACGACAAAGTAAATCGCTTAGAACACTTTTATGATAAAATAGAAAGCGCCAACGTGACCCTTAAAATAGAACCGCACGATGATGGAGATAAGCTATGCGAAATACGATTGGCGATACCCGGTAACGACCTGTTTGTAAAAAAACATGCCGCCAGCTTTGAAGAAGCAGTTACCCGCGCTGTAGATGTTCTGGAAGAACAAATACACAGGCTTAAAGGGAAAAGATAGTACCACAGACCCCACTGGGCATAGGCACAGCCCATAACTGTTCGAAAACTTGTTAGGTGGTGTATTCATTTAAGCTCCGTAGGAACGATACGTATGGTAGCCCCGGGTTTCAACCCGGGGTTATTAATGGAAAAAGATATTGAGTCCCGTAGGGACGACCCATATGGTCCGATGTTTCGAACAGTTATAGGCTGTGCCTGCGTCTGCCCAAGAAGCCTACTGATAGCTGAAGCAATATGCTTAATGCGATGTAGGCAAAGCCTACGCCGCGATGAACACTCTGCCGCACTATACAATTACCCAAACCGGTAATCTGATTACCTGATACGGTAAAATCTTAAATGCCCAAAAACACAGGGTGGTTACACAAAGGTAGCAAAGGTGGTTACACAGCTTTTTTATAACCGCCTTACAGTGAATTAGTTAGAATAAAAAGGTGTATACACCATTTTGGGGTGGTGGGTTTTTGGGTACACCCTGCAACATGAAGGCACCTTTTTATAAAACTGCCCCAAAAACCGCACCTGCAGAGGCTGCAAAAACAACCTTTAACTTTGGTTACCTATCTTACAGATGCCGGAAAAAATTATTTTTACCAACCTAAAAAATTTTGAAGGATGATAAAACTGTACTCCCGTGTTTTGCCTGTGTTAGCGGTTTGTTTGAGTGCCCTTTCGGCCATTGCCCAAACCTATAGCGATGGGCCTATACAATTGCAGGTGCGCCTGCGCGATGTAAAAATACAGTATGATAATACCAACCGTCGCGATGCGGTATCATTATCGGTAGGTAATTTTAACCTGCCGGGGTCGCTTAGCGGCGATGAGTTTACCTACAACTTTACCATAGGCGATAATGCAGTGCAGGCACCGCCTGCCAGCACCGGCTGTCTGCAGGCCGACCTGGCTATAACCAGCGGTACCGATTACTCGGTAGACCACAACCAGGTAGTATTTAACTACACCTACCCGGGCGCTACCGTGCCGCAGTTTTTTACGCTGGGTATAGATGCGCACGAAGATGATATACCTACCGATTTTGCGGTTATCAGCGGGCTTACATCATGCGGTACCAATGGCAGCCGTTGCACCTACCAGGCATCGAGCTGCTGCGCCAACGTGCCTTTTATAGGTTGCCTGTTCAGCGAGGAGGACGACTACCGCCTGCTAGCCCCTAACTATAAAACCGACCTTAACTACCGCCTGGGCCCACCCTGCGAATGGTACGACCATGGCTATGTAAACGGCACGGCTTCTACCTTCGATTTTTACCACCCAAGGCTGGAATCGTACTGGCGCTATACCGGTGGTACATCGTGTGCAAATGCTATTGACCTGGGTACCCTTACCAATGGCGGTACAGCACTTACGCACTACAACAGCAACCGTTGCTACAGCAACAACTTTACAACCAGCGCCGGTAATGATGTGTTTTACAAATTCCGTGTAAACAGCCCGATAGGTGCTACTATATCCTTGTGTGGTGTTAACGGTGCACAGTTTAACAGCGTGCTTTACTTGCTTAACAGCAGCTGCACAGCTATAGATAACAATGACGATGGCTGCGGTAACCAAAGCGTAATCAACAAAAGTATTTGTGTGCCCGGCGACTACTACATAGTAGTAGATGCCGCTACCGCCGGCGACCTGGGTACATTTACCCTAACCGTTACCGAGAACCCTACCTTTACATTTAGCACTACCATTACCCCTACAGCAGTTAGCTGCTTTGGCCAAACGGATGGACAGGCGCTTGCTGTAGTAAACGGTGGCACACCTAATTTTACTTATGCATGGAGCAACAGCACATCAGTTAACCCGGCTACCGGTTTAGCAGGTGGCCCTATCAGCGTAACCGTAAGCGACGCCAACGGTTGCCAGGCAAGTGCCAGTGCTACTATCAGCGTGCCGGCACAAATTGGCTTAACCACTACTACCACACCGGTAAGCTGCGGCGGCAGCAACAACGGAACCGCTACTGCCAACGCTACCGGTGGCACTACACCGTATAATTATTTATGGAACTCGGCACCGCCGCAAACATTCCAAACAGCTACCCTGTTGCCTACCGGCACCTATACGGTAACCGTTACCGATGACCAGGGCTGCACCGTATCGGCTACCGCCAACGTACAGAGCGCTACTACTATTGTAATTACAGTAGATAGTGTAGATAATGTGCAATGCAACGGCCTGAATAACGGGGGAGTATATATAACTACCAGCGGCGGGCAAACGCCTTACACCTATAGCTGGAGCAATGGCCCCACTACTGAAGATAATACTAACCTGGGCCCAGGTATTTATAGTGTAACTATTACCGATGCCATCAGCTGCACACTTAGCGGCACTTATACTATTACCGAGCCACCGGTGCTTACTGCGGCGGTTTCGTTCACCTTTAACCCGCGTTGCAATGCCGGCACCGATGGTATTGTAAACATCACCGTAAGCGGTGGCGAGCAGCCATATAGCTATAACTGGAACCCAACGGGCGCCTCTACCCAAAACCTGAATAATGTAGGTGCAGGTACACATAGTGTAACCGTGAGCGATGCCAGCAACTGTACGGCCACCGCCACAGCTACATTAACAGAACCTACACCCTACAATGTTGTGCTAACTACAACAGATGTATTATGCAATGGAGGCACCAATGGCGCGGCACAGGTAACTGTGAGCGGACAGACAGGCCCTTACACTTACTTCTGGAGCAATTTTGCAACTACCAGCAGCGTAACAGCCCTGGATGGCGGGCCTTTCTCAGTAGTAATTGAAGATGCCAATGGCTGCGATACGATTGTAACTTCTACTATCAATGAGCCTGCTGCTATTGATGTTCAATTAACGCCTAGTGAACCATTGTGTGCTGATTCGGCCAATGGGGTTATTACTACAACGGTCACCGGTGGTACCACTCCGTTTACTTACAGCTGGACAGGCAGCAACAACTTTACCTCTACCGACCAAAACCCACAAGTGGCCGCTGGCACCTATACAGTATTAGTTACCGATGCCAACAATTGCACTGGTACCGAAACCACCAGCGTAAACACACCATCGCCGTTTACAGTTTCGGTATTGGGCATAGACCCTGCCTGTATTGGCGACTCAACGGGAGCTGCAGTATCCAGCACAGCAGGTGGCACAGCCCCATACAGCTATAGCTGGAATGTATCGTCTGTAGATAGCGCTTACCTGGAGAACCTTGCACCAGGCACCTACAGCGTAACCGTAACCGATGCGAATGGCTGCCAAAGCAGTGGTCAGGCCACGCTTACAGAGCCTACTACCGATGGGCCAAACTGCGCCGATGATAAATTTGTAGTATTGGTTCCTACGGCGTTTTCGCCTAACGGCGATGGCCGCAACGATATGCTGGTAGCTATACGCACCGACAATGTACAGCGCTTAGAGTTTTCTGTTTGGAACCGCTGGGGAGAGATGGTTTACTTTAACGGCAACATGCAAAAAACCGAAGGCTGGGATGGCACCTTCCGCGGCAAACCACAACCGGTAGGCGCATATATCTGGCAGTTTAATGTAAACTACACCAACGGCGTGCGCACTACAGAAAGGGGTTCGGCATCGTTGATACGCTAGTGGAGCAAAATCGATAATTGCAAAAGGCCCCTGAAGTTTTAAATTCGGGGGCCTTTTGATTTTATGTATTTGCGCCAAGGATTTCCCCTTTAGGGGAGTGAGGGGCTAATGGCCTATCAAAAAATGCCCGTTTTCATATATCTTCTCACCATCGGCCCATATTTCGCCGCCGGCGCGCATATCGGTTATCATATCCCAGTGCACGGTTGATTCATTTTTGCCACCGCACTGTGCATAGCTTTGGCCCACAGCCATGTGTATGCTGCCACCAATCTTTTCATCAAACAGAATGTTGCGGGTAATACGCTGTATGCTGTAGTTGGTGCCCACGGCTACTTCGCCCCATTTGCGGGCGCCCTCTATGGCAAATACTTTATCCAACACATCCTGCCCTTCTTCGGCGTGCCATTTTACCACTTCGCCGTTCTTAACCTCCAGCGTAATGCCTACTACATCGCGGCCCATGTAAATGGTAGGATAGGTGAAATACACTTTGCCGTTCATACTATCTTCTATGGGCGCAGAAAACACTTCGCCGCTTGGCATGTTAGAGCGGCCATCGCTGTTTATCCAGGTGCGGCCCTTTACCGAAAACGAGATATCAATGTTTGGCCCTTTATACTCTATGCGGCCGGCCTGGTTCAGGCGGTCAACGTAGGCCTGTTGTTTTTTGCGTACGTTTAGCCATTGCTCTACAGGATCATCGGTATACAGGTTGCAGGCCTCGTATACAAATTTCTCATAGTCCTCCAGCGTCATGCGGGCATCATCGGCACCGGCTTGTGTAGGGTATTGGCACAGGCAGCGGCGCATGCTGCCATTACCAGTGCGTTCAAAGTAGATGCGGTTAATCTCCTGGTTGGCCTTTTGCTGAATCTTAAACTTCTCTATATCGCTGGCTTCCTTTTCATCATCCCCTTTGGCAAATGGTGCACGTATGTTCAGGTAGCAGTCAAAGTTTTCCATAATGTATTTGCGCAGGGGGCTTACCCAGGCCAATTGCTCCTCGCTGCCATACATTAGCGCCAGTTCGCTTACGCCATTTAGCTCTACATTTAGTACGGGTATGCCCCCGGCTATGTATACCTCGCGGGTTACATCGCGCAGCAGGTCTTCGGCCAGGTAACTGGAGCTTATATATACTTTATCGTTCTTTTTTACAGCCAGGCAATAGTTAACCAGCAGCTTCGCATATTTTTCCCGAATCATGTTCGACATAGAGTTTGTTGTTTAGCAGCGTGAAAGTAAAAATGACTTTCAATATTACTTACTGAAATTGCATAGCATGAAACAATACCCTACCGATAAAACTGAATCAAGCCGCTCGCGCAATATGCGCTGGGCATTTAACTTCTGGCCCTGTATATGGTGCACCGGCAGCAATGTTGAGTTTATTGCCGGCGACTATAAAGAGCTGCACGTAAGCCTGAAACTGAATATACGCACCCGCAACCGGGTAGGCACAGTGTACGGTGGTAGTATCTATTCGTCGGTTGACCCTTATTTTATGCTTCTGTTTATGGAGGTGCTGGGTAAAAGCTATGTGGTGTGGGACAAGGGCGCCAGTATGAAATTTGTGCGGCCTATAGTAGAGAAAGTTAAATGCCGCTTTTTAATTACCGATGAACTGGTAGAAGAGGTAAAGAAAATAGTAGCTGAAAAAGGCGAGTACAGTTTTGACCTGCCACTACAATACGAAGACGATAACGGACAGGTGTATGCCACTTTTACCAAAGCGGTGTATGTAGCCGATAAGGAATTTTATAAAAGGAAACTGGCGGAGAGAAAGAAGTAGGTTTTGTATTGCCGGACTTTAGTCTGTATAAAAAAACAATTTCGCTTATCATATTGCCGTTGATTTTAACCAACGGCAATTAGCTTTTCTATTCACCAATTACATTTAACTTTCGGCTCGTTTATAAGCCATGAAAAACCGCCTGCTCCATCTTCTTAATATACGTACCGACGAAGCCTGGGTGGTTACCAATCTTTTCTGGCTGCAGTTTTTTCAGGGTTTTGCCATTACCATCTTCTGGACGGTAGGGCTGACCATGTTCCTAGAAAAATTTCAGGCTACCGATTTGCCAAAGGCCTATT
>DATGXP010000637.1:0-1980 GCA_035298845.1 Chitinophagales bacterium | reverse complement strand
AAAAGTAATTGACTTTAAAAGCCGCTACCCAAAAACCAGCGTGCATGTAGATGGCGGGGTGAATGATGAAATTGCCTACATTCTTCGCCTCTTGGGCGTAAATGCTATTGTATCGGGCAGCTACCTGGTTAACCACGAATCGCTGGGAGCGGGTATGCTTAGCCTGCATAAAAGCAACAATGGCCACAGCAACTTTAAGGCTATGGAGTTCGCCATACCGGTTAAATACCTGCCGGTGCTAAAAAAGAACGGGCCGGATTTTAAAACCGTGCTGCAAACGATGGATACATACGCTATGGGGTTTGTGCTGGTAACAGATGATGAAGGGAAATTGGCTGGTGTAGTAAGCAATGCCGATGTAAGAAAAGGCCTGCTGCGCAGTGCTGATGATTTTAATGAAATAACGGTAGATAGTATTATAAACAGTAAGCCGGTAAGTATAAACCCAAACGCCACCGTTTCGGATATTGTGCGGCTGGTAAACGGGCTTAGTTTTATTGTTCTATTTTTGCCGGTAGTAGATGAACAAGGCACTTTGAAAGGTGCTGTTTTGCTTAATAATTTAACGCGTGTATAATGATAGTCCATTTAAATAAAAGTGTATCGAAAGAGCAGGCTGAACAGCTTGCCGAGAAGTATCAGAGCATTCTGTTTGAAAACGGAAAACTGGTGTTGGTTACCCCCAGCAAAGTAAAAGCCGCTGACGAAGAATTGAAGAAAGTAGCTGATGAGGTATTTGTTTCAGATACGGATATTCAGCTTGCCAGCAAGCAATATATAGCCACTAAGCGCAAGGTAGATTTGGGTGGGGTAACTGTGGGTGGCGACACCAACAACACCGTGGTAATAACCGGCCCCTGCAGCGTAGAGAGCGAAGAACAGATAGAAAGCGCTGCGCAGCTATGCGTAGAGCTGGGAGTGAAGGTATTGCGCGCCGGTGCTTACAAGCCCCGCACATCGCCGTATACCTTCCAGGGTCTTGGCTTAGAGGGTTTGAAACTGCTGGATAAAATGCGCAGCAAATACGGCCTTAAAATTATTACCGAAGTGCGCGATAGCACCCACGTGGATGAAGTAATAGAGTATGCCGATATAATACAGATAGGAGCGAAGAGCATGTACGACCATGGCATATTGCGCAAGTGCGGCAAAAGCCGCAAACCGGTATTGCTTAAGCGCGGCTTTGGTACTACCCTGCAGGAGTTTGTGCAGAGCGCCGAGTTTATCCTTAGCGGTGGCAATGCCAACGTAATGTTGTGTGAGCGTGGTATTCGGACCTTCGAAACTAAAACACGCTTTACCCTCGACCTGTGCGGTGCCGCCTGGTTAAAACAATATACCAACCTGCCGTTAGTGCTTGACCCTAGCCACGCCATCGGTTACGCTTACGGCGTGCCTGATTTGGCCCGTGCTTGTGTAGCTATGGGTATAGATGGCTTGCTGATAGAATCGCACCCTAACCCTAAAGTAGCCAAAAGCGACGCCGACCAACAACTAAACTTTGAGGAGTTCCGTAACCTGTATGCCAGCCTTAAAACGGTGGCAGGCGCAGTAGGGTATAAGGTGGTGTAAATTCAATCAAGTTATGCAACGACTGTTCTTCTTGATTGCCATAGTTTTATTTTTTCATCCTGTAGAGGTGTATGCACAAAATGCATTACGGGCAATTACTGAAGTTGAATACTATGATTTTTACAACTCAATAGTTAATCCAGATTCTATAACAAAATTCAATTTAGAATATTCTGCATCTTTTGGCGATACGTTCAGTGCCACAACGGATGATATTCCTATGCTTATTGGTGTTAGTAAAGAAGAGTTGTTTAAGAATGGGATTTCTGAACAGGATATCCAGTTTATGAATATTCAGATTGTTAAAGGAGATAAATATAAATGGAAAGCAAACCGCATTGCTGGTAGCCGGATTTTGCACGCCACAAATAAAAAGCGCGATTACAAACATTACAGTATACCTCTTTT
>DATGXP010000636.1:0-3117 GCA_035298845.1 Chitinophagales bacterium | reverse complement strand
GCAGGTATACAAACAAAAAAAGACCCGGAGCAACCCGAGCCTTAAACGCGAACAAGCAAAAAGAACGATTATTTTATTGGAGTAACTTTTTCGATAGTTAAAGCATTGGCCGAAGCGCTCATTGCTGAATTGCTTTGTGATGGCAATTGGTTGAAGAAATCTTTGTAAGAGTTACCAAGGATAGTGTAGTTACCGGTTGCAAGGTCAAAGAAAATGTTGTTCATCATGTTGATGTTGTTACCGGTTCCCTTGTTAGCATAGTAAGTCTTTGCACCGCCGTTGATAGAAAGCTTAACACGGTTGAAGTTCAGTATTTGGTTATCGGTAGAGCCGTTGATGCTGATGCCAGATGTAGCAGATACGATAGAGTTGTTGGTTACTTGTCCCAGGTTAGTAATTTCAGCCTCGCAGTTAGAAAGCTTAAGGCCGGTTTCGCCGTTAGGTGTGTTTATCACATTCTTGGTTACTATTATCTGGTTAGCCGCGTTGTCAAGTGCTATAGCTGTGAAACCTGCAAGAGAAGAAGTAGAGCTTACTACATTGCTTGATACTTCAGGCGCATCTTCGTGGCTTAGCATAATACCCGCCTCATTCTGGTTAAAGAAAAGGTTACCGCTTAATACGGTGTGGCTATCGCGGCCATCGGCATTCATACCACCTTTGCAGATTCCAATGCTACCGTTGTTCAGCTCGCAGTCTATAAAAGAGATACCATCTTTAGGGGCCGAGTTGGTGAACATAGCCACTGCAGAGTTAGGGCCGGTTACTCCTGTCTCAACACCATCCATGATAACGTTTTTGAACGCAAGGTGGCTGGCTTTGCCTTCTGCGCGAACGCAGTTGCCGTAAGTAGCCTTCTTGTGGTCGATGGTTATGTTTTCGAACGAAACATACGATGTTCCGTTAAGCATGATAGTAGCGTCAGAGGATTGGTAGCTAACTATCACATCAGTTTTTTCGCCTGATGCTGACTCGAAAACGATGGTGTTAAGAGCAGAAGTTCCTGGTATATTAGATAAAGTAACTTTTTCGTTGTAAACGCCGCCTTCTATTTTGAACATAACAGGGCTGCTGATACCGCCGCAACGTAGAGCATCGCTGGCTTGCTGAATGGTTGAGAAATCAGCCTTATCGCTTTTGCCGATTGTAAACTCACCAGACAGTGCCGGGCAGTTGCCTGCAAAAGAGTTGAAAGAGATAGTAAGTAAGGTGGCTGCGAAAAGGTTGGTTAGCTTGTCCATGTTTCTCGTTTTTTAGATTTTAATAACTGCCTACACAAACAATATAGGTTACATGAAAAGACTTGTCAAGAAAGGTTACACTAAAACGGGTATCTTTCTTACAAAGCTGGTTTTGTGACTAAGTATTAAGTAGTAAGTATCAAGTATTTAGACTAAAAAAATACAAGAAGTGAGAGCGTAAATACAGAGTAAGCTGCAGCATGTATTGCAGGGAAAAAGTAGCGGGTACTATTTATTACTGCATTATTAGTGCATTCGTGGCTACCGTATGTAGCTATGCCCTAAAAAGAAAAATCCCCCAACCTTTATCATCGGAAGGAGGACTTAACCTGCGCTTGAATAAGCGATATGCTAATTGATACGGGATATGGTTACAAAAGGTTTCATGTATTAGGGCAGGTACGCTATGTTTATATATTTGTCGATACGAAAAAACACCCATATGTATCGTCAGTTAATTATTCAGTTATTAATGTTACTGTTGGTTTCCCCGGCTGCAAACGCACAAAAGAAAAGTAAAGAAGAGCCACCGGTGCAGCTTGCGGCTAACGCCCGCGCCATGCAGGTAATGATGGAAACGCACCATTGCTCCCCGCGCATCAAAGACTCTCAGTATTATAAAGATGTGGCAGCCTTGTTTCTTAAAAGCCTGGACCCCTTGCGCATTTACCTTACACAGGAAGATGTGAAAATGATAAATGATACGGTTGCCCTAAAAGATGAATTGCAGGGCCATAACCAAAATTACAGCAAAAGCATAATTATGCTGTTTAAAGAGCGGCTATTGGGTGCCAACCGGCAGATTACCGATATAGCGCGGACGCCATTCAACTTTAACCTGAATGAATCCATTTTTACCGAAGAAGACAGTATACCCTATGCAGCGGATGATAAAGGCCTGCGGGATAACATGTATAAACTGATGAAGTTTAATACGCTGGACAGAATAATGGAAGGGGAGTTGCTGGACTCTACTTTACGTACAACACCGGTAGAGCAGCGCGAACCCAAAGAGCGGGAAATAGCCGCGAAAATACGCCACCGCCGCGTTAAGCAACGGTTGGAAACCAAATGGGGTTTTGATAACCTGGTAAATATATACCTGGCTAATGCCGTGGTAAAGGCATACGACCCGCACTCGGAATTTATACCTGAGCTAAGCGACAAGCGCAACCGGTATATGCTAACAGCCAGCCCGGGCGCCTTTGGCCTGGTATTGAAAGAAAACTACAAAGGCGATGTGGTGGTAGCCAAACTTATACCCGGTAGTTCGGCATGGAAATCGGGTGTAATAAATAAAGACGATGTACTGGTACACCTGCAGTGGGAAGAGGATACACCTATAGACCTGGAGGGCGCCGACCTTGATGAGGTGGAAGTTGGGTTTGGCTCTAAACGCTACCGCAAACTAAAGCTGACTGTACTTAAACCCGATGGGCAAACCAGAACAGCATTGCTTAGCAGAGGCTGGTATTATGTAGAAGGAGAGAACCATGTGCAGGGTTATATATTAGATGGACCGGTTAAGCTGGGTTACATAGTGTTGCCTAGTTTTTATGGCGATTGGGAATCGGTATATGGGTCGAGCTGTGCGCGCGATGTAGACAAGACGATAGAGAAAATGCAGTTTCAGGTAGAGGGTATTATACTGGATATGCGGAACAATGGAGGTGGCTCGCTTGGAGAAGCCAACCAACTGGCGGGGATATTTATAGATGAAGGCCCGCTGGGCTTTCGGAAACAGCGAAACGGGTTTTCTACCGAAATGACCGACCCTTATTTAGGCGCACAATATGATGGCCCGCTGGTGGTAATGGTGAATAACGAAAGTGCCTCAGCCACCGAATACGTGGCTGCGGCCCTGCAGGACTATAAC
>DATGXP010000635.1:0-5407 GCA_035298845.1 Chitinophagales bacterium | reverse complement strand
GCATACGATAGTGCGTAGCTAAATAGTGTCATTACTACTGTAGCCACCAGGCCGGCCAGCAGTATATGGGTTAGTGATAGTTGCATGGGGTATATCCTGCAATTGTTTTGCCAAAAATATGGCAGCGTAATTTTATAATAGCCGAACCGCTTAACAGATTTTGGAGGCAGTATGTGCTCATCATCAATAGTAGGCACACTTTGCTATTATTGCCTTACAATTTTTAGATCCTATGGCAGCCAATGGCCCTATCATACTTATAGAAGACGATGCCGACGACGTGCATATTTTTGAGCAGATAATGAAAGATATAAAAGTGGAGAACGAGGTAGTTACATTTATTACCTGCAGTGCGGCCATGGACTACCTGGTAACTACCAAACAGAAACCTTTTTTAATTGTATGCGATATAAACCTGCCCGAGCAGAATGGCCTCGACTTTAAAAAGCAGGTAGACGAAAACCCCTACCTGCGGCGAAAGAGTATACCTTTCATCTTTTACTCTACCAGCACCAACATACATGATGTAAACAAGGCCTACACCGAAATGAGTACGCAGGGCTTCTTTGCCAAATGCGCTGATTTTGAAGAAGGCCGCGAGCTTTGGAAAACCATTATCGCCTACTGGAAAAAGTGTTGCCATCCGAATACGTAAGGGAAGGCTTTACTCCCTGTTTTTTAAATCCGTAATTCTGTTTGCTACATCATTTTTATATTCGCGCCCATGGCAAATAGCAAACTAACCAGTTACCCTAAGGATAAGATTAAGATATTGCTGCTGGAGAACATCAGCGATGTATCGGTAGAAGAGTTTAAAGAGGCCGGCTACACCAATATAAAGAAGCTGACCGCCGCGCTGGACGAGAAAGAGTTGATACAGGAACTTAAGGATGTGCACCTGCTGGGCATACGCAGCAAAACACAGGTTACCGACCGTGTGCTGGCCCGCGCCAACAAGCTGCTGGGCATAGGCTGCTATTGCATAGGTATCAACCAGGTGAGCATAGCCGGCGCTACCGATAGGGGAGTGGCCGTGTTTAACGCCCCACATGCCAACACGCGCAGTGTAGCCGAGCTGGTAATAGGCCTTAGCGTAATGCTGATACGCAAAATAACCGATAAGAGCGCTGCCGCCCACAAAGGCATTTGGCAAAAAGATGCCAAGGGCAGCTACGAACTACGCGGCAAAACACTGGGCATAGTTGGCTACGGCAACATAGGCAGCCAGGTGAGCGTAATGGCCGAGGCTATGGGCATGGATGTAATATACTACGATGTAGAATCGAAACTGCCGCATGGTAACGCCAAGCAGGTACGTACGCTAAAAGACCTGCTTAAGCGCAGCAACATTGTAACCCTGCACATACCCAGCGAGGCAAGCACCCGCAACCTGATAAACAAAGAAACACTGGCCTACATGAAAAAGGGCAGCCTGTTTATAAACTACAGCCGTGGCGATGTGGTAGACCTGGACGCCCTGAAAGACGCCCTGCAAAGCGGGCAAATAGCCGGCGCCGCTATAGATGTGTTCCCCGTAGAGCCGGAGAAGAACGGGGCGAGCTTTAGCACCGTGCTGCAAAACATACCCAACGTAATATTGACCCCCCACATAGGCGGCAGCACCGAAGAGGCGCAGATGAACATAGGCCTGGATGTAACCAGCAAGCTGTTGAACTACCTGGAGCGCGGCAGTACCACAGGCTCGCACAGTGTGCCGCAGCTTAACCTGCCGCTGCAGGCCAAAACACACCGCATACTGCACATACACCGCAACGTGCCGGGCGTGTTGGGCGAAATAAACAGCAAGCTTTCCAGCCACGGTATAAACATATTGGGGCAGTACCTTAAGACCAACGATGCCATAGGCTATGTGGTACTTGACGTAGACACCACCCTGAGCAAAGAGGCCCTGGCACTACTGAAAGAAGTGAAGAGCACCATTAAGGTGCGCATGTTGTACTAAAACAAAAAAGCCGTAGTTGTGCAGATGGTGTCTGTATAATTACGGCTTTTGAGCAAGCAGGGGATAAGCAGTAGCTGCTTTAATACCTGACTAACTGGTTGCTTTCTTTTTAGCCTTAGGTGTAGTTATATGGCCTTTGGCATCTATGGTTTGTCCCGCAGCCAGTTTAACTTTCCGGCCGTCTTTCATTATTACGTTGCCATCGCTTTTTATTACTATACCGTTTTTAAGCATTACATCTACCGACATGGTAGTGGTAATCCCGCCTTTTACGGCCATCATTATACCGGCTTCGCTCATCTTAAAGTAATCTTTAGGTGTGCTGCTTTTGGCTTTGGTGGTTGTTTTGGTTTTAGTGGTAGTAGTAGTTGTAGTGTTGGTGGTTTGTGCCTGTGCATTTACAAAAAAGAACAGGGCTGTAAGGGCTACGAATAAGCTTTTCATGAGTGTGTTGTTTTATGGTTTGTAGGTGAATATAGGCATATATCGTACCACAATTGTAATTAAGCCGGGTAGCCTACATATAAATTGCGGCGCGCTTCATTGGGTACCTGTCTTTTCTGATTAATGCGCCCGTGGGCTTAATGTATTTTAAGTAATTTTGATGGCTATGGAGCTATACATACGGAATATGGTGTGCAATCGCTGCAAAATGCTGGTAAAGCAAGAGTTGATAAACAATGGCCTGCACCCCATGCAGGTAGAGCTGGGCGAAGTGGAGATAAGCGAAACACTAACACAGGCACAAAAAGATAAGCTAAACACGGGGCTTAACCACTTTGGCTTTGAACTGATAGACGATAAAAAAGGTCAGCTGATAGAGAAAATTAAAAATGTAATAGTAGAGCAGGTGCACTACAGCGATGAGCGCCTGAAAACCAGTTTTTCTAAATTTTTGAGCCGGCAACTGCATCACGATTATACCTATCTCAGCAATCTTTTTTCGGAGGTGCAGGGCACTACCATCGAGCAGTATTTTATTGCGCAAAAAATTGAGAAGGTAAAGGAACTGATGGTATATGGCGAACTATCATTAAGCGAAATTGCTGTAAAGCTGAATTACAGTAGTGTATCGCACCTTAGCAAGCAGTTTAAAAAAATAACCGGTCTTACCCCTTCGCACTTCAAAACCCTGAAGCAAAACAAGCGCAAGCCGCTTGAAGAACTGTAAATTGTACTAATCATATCCGGAATTATACAAACACTGAGCATGGTGTTTGCAGCAACTTTGTGCCATAAAACAAATAGTTATGACACATACGTATCAAATAACCGGAATGACCTGCGCAAGCTGTGTAAAAACAGTAGAGCAGCTGCTGTCTAAAATAGATGGTGTTACAGCAGTAAAGGTAAACCTGGAAGCGCAAAATGCGCAAATAACCATGCACCATCACATAGCCACGGCACAACTGCAAAAGGCACTGGCGGGCACCAGTTATACCCTTAGCGAAAGTGATACTGCCATGCCTGTGGCAGATACCATGGCGGAAGACGAGCCCATAACCTGGAAAACCTATCTGCCCGTGCTGTTGCTGTTTGGCTACATAGCAGGCAGCACATTGCTTATACAGCTCGTAAGCCCTCCCTTTGATTTGGCCGCCTGGATGCGCCACTTTATGGCCGGTTTCTTTTTGGCTTTTTCATTTTTCAAACTGCTGGATATACCTGCTTTTGCTGTAAGCTACAGTAGCTACGATATAATAGCCAAACGATGGCTGGGGTATGGCTATATCTACCCGTTTATAGAGCTGGCGCTGGGTATTTTGTTTTTAATACCTGCCGCTGAACTTATAGCAAACGCAGCCACACTGTTGGTGATGAGTGTAAGCATAGTAGGTGTTATACAAAGCATGCTGCGCAAAAGCAGGTTTCAGTGTGCGTGCCTGGGCGCAGTATTCAAACTGCCTATTGGTAAAATAACCCTGTTTGAAGATGCCCTGATGATAGCCATGAGCGCCGGTAGCTTGCTCATGCTTTTAGTTAAGTAATAACCCTTTTAAACTATATTATATGAAAAATAATATGATAATGATGATAGCCATTCTGCTGCTGGGTACGGGTATGGCTTATGCCCAGCACGACCACCACATGCACACCGCACCGGCCGATACTGTAAAGAAAGCGCCCGCGCATCAGCACCCGGCCACCCCTATAAAACAGCCGGTAGGTGGCAATAAGCATAAGCCCGCTATGCCTGCCGATACTGCTAAACATAAACATGGTATGCCTTCCTCGTATTCGCGCAACCTGCCCATGAACCGCGATGGAAGCGGTACCAGCTGGCAGCCCGATGAAAGCCCTATGATGATGTATATGCTTATGAAAAACAACACTGCGCTGATGTGGCATGGGGCCGTTTATCCCCGGCTGACAGTGCAGGATGTGTTTAAAAAATCGCAGCAGCGCGGCGGGGCGCGGTTTGGTGCGCCCAACTGGTTTATGTTTATGCTTAACCAGTATATAGGTAAGCATGGTACGTTTAATTTCAGCACTATGCTGTCGCTGGATGCGCTTACCGAAGGGGGAGCCGGTTACCCCCTGCTTTTTCAATCGGGCGAAAGCTATAATGGGCAGCCGCTGGTAGACCGCCAACACCCCCACGATTTGTTTTCCGGTTTATCGGTGGCCTATACGCACAGCTTTACCCGCGATATAGACCTTACCGCCTACTTTGGTTACCCCGGCGAGCCCGCGCTGGGGCCCGGCGCTTTTATGCACCGCGTATCGGCTATGAATAACCCCGATGCCCCTATTTCGCACCACTGGCAGGATGCCTCGCACATTACTTTTGGTGTAGCCACACTGGGCTTTAGATATAAATTTGCAAAAATAGAGGGCAGCATTTTTACCGGTCGCGAGCCCAACGCTATGCGTTACGATTTTGATAAGCCGCGGTTTGATAGTTACAGTTACCGGTTATCGTTTAACCCCATCAGCCAGTTAAGTATGCAGTTTTCGCAGGGGTTTATTCACAGCCCCGAAGAACTGGAGCCGGAATTAAATATAATGCGTACTACCGCATCGGTACTGCACACTAAAAAGTTTAAGGGCAAAAGCTTTATTGCATCGGCACTGGTGTGGGGCTATAACCGCGACTCAGAAAAAACCAACCTGCATAGCTTACTGGCCGAAAGCAACCTGCGCCTTAAGCCGCTGAATATTTATACCCGCTACGAGTGGGTGCAGAAAAACCCGCACGAGTTGCAGCTGGCTGCCTTCGACCACCACCAGGTATTTAATGTACATGCGCTTACTCTGGGGCTTAACGTGCCTATAGTTGACCGCCTTAATACAGAGCTTTCGCTGGGCACGCAGATGACGCTTAATTTTCCCGACGAGAAGCTTAAAAGTATTTATGGCAACTACCCATTGGGCGCACAAGTGTATCTGCGGTTAGCACCGGCTATTAATTTAAACTAGTCTCCACGGTTCGCTTTACAGCGT
>DATGXP010000634.1:0-4310 GCA_035298845.1 Chitinophagales bacterium | reverse complement strand
GCTTTCAGCTTGATAAAGTAAACCAGGTACACATCACTCTCCAGCGGAAAATCGTTCTTCATTTTCTCGTACCAGGTAATCAGCTCCTGCGATTTGATAGTAGTATCCAGCTTCTGGTTTATCAGCGCCTTTTCGTATTCGTACAGCAGCAGGGTTTCGCGGTAGTCTTCTACCTTCTTGGCCACACCCACATCATCTTCGGGTATATTTTCAATAGCCTTTTGCAGCAGCATTTTTTTGCGCACCCAGTTTTCGGCATAGCCTTTCAGCACATCTATGCTATCCTGCCCCTTCAGGCCTTTGGTAAGCGATTGCAGGTCCGATGCATACAGGTACTCTTCATTTACACGCGCAATTACATCAGCATCCATCACGGGTTTCTTTTTAAACCACGAGCAAGAGGCCAGCGAGGCAAGCAAAATAAAGATGACGGTGTATCTCATTTAAAAAATTGTCCCCCTTGGTTAGAGGGGGACTTTCTATTTTACTTCTTAATCAGCGACTTCAGCACCGCTTCGTCTACTGTTATCGGATATTTATTTCTAAGGTCGGCCAGCCAGGTTTTTTCAAGGTATTCCTGGTAGTCGCTTACTATATAGCCTTTAGCTTCTTTCAGGCTCTTAGGCTCTGGCTTTACTATTTGCTTAATAAGCACAAACTGATAGCTGCTGTCATTTAGCTTATTAACCGGTGTAGCGCCTACCTTCCATTCTGTTTTGTCTACCACTTCATACTGGCCTTTTTCGTACTTGCCTTCTATAACCGATACGCGGGCCTTAGCGCCATCTTTATTCAACTTGGCCTTAATTTCGTCTACCGGTTTTTTAGCAGCCATTTTGTAAGCATCATCACAAATCTTCTTGTCGTTGCAGTTAAATATCACTGCTTCGGCGCGGTCGCCCCACAGGTATTTTTGCTCGTTCTGTTTTCTGAAAGCCTCTAAACCTACAGTATCTTTTACCGCTTTGGTCCACACCTGACGGTCCATCAGTTCAAACAACAGGATACCATCCTTATATTCCTTCATCAGGTTTTTAAAGTCCGGTTTCTTGGTTTCCAGTGTGCTCTCTTCATACTCCAATGCTTTGGTATTTACAAAGCCATCATAATATTCGTTCAGTAAAGCATCTTTAGCCTTATCGGTTCTCTTCTTGCTGTTCTTCTCTATGTAGTCGGCAAAATCGGTAGTGGTGTAATTTTTACCGGCCAGTACAAACAATGGTTTATTCATAGCGCGCAATACGCTATCGGCTTTCCAGTTGCCTTTAAATATGGTAGAGTCTAGTTTGGTAAAGAAGGCAGTCTTAACTTCAGGGAACTGCGCAAAGCCGTTCTCTTTTTTAATGCGGTCAATCAATACCGACTTAGCTACCTGTGAGCGGCTGTCTCTTTCTACACGCTTTTTAATATCTGCTTTAGCATCGGCAAAGGCAGCTATATCGCGGCGCTCAAGGCGCTTGATGATGTGCCAGCCAAACTGGGTCATTACCGGCTTAGTGTAGTCGCCATCTTTAGCCAGTGCAAACGCTGCATCTTCAAACTCAGGTACCATGCGGATAGAAGTACCCGAACCGAACCACTGTAACTCACCACCCTTGATACGGGTAGCCTTATCATCCGAAAATTCCTTTACCGCATCATCAAATGTTATTTTACCCGAGCTGATTTGCGCATAGATGCCATCAATCTTTTTCTTCAAAGAATCCTTTTGCTCTTGTGTTGCCTTCTCAGGAAAACGCAGCAGCAAGTGCGCTGCATGTATCTGTCCGCGGGCAGCGCGCACATCCTTTACTTTTACCAGGTGGTAACCAAATTCAGTACGTACCGGTGCAGGGCTCATTTCGCCCGGCTTAAGAGAGAAAGCGGCATTCTCAAATGGGTAGATAGTACCAAACACGGTGAAGTAACCCAGGTTACCTTCATTGGTTTTAGCCGATGGGTCTTCGCTGTTTTCCTTGGCTACTTTTTCAAAAGCTTCGCCTTTGTCAATACGCTTTTTAAGCGCCATTATTTTTTTGTAAGCAGCCAGTGTATCGGCCGGGTTGGCGTTCTCATCCAGGCGCACCAGTATGTGGCTGGCGTTTACTTCAATCTTGCTGCGGTCGTAGGCTTCGGTTATCAGCTTGTCGCTTATTTCGCGGTCGGTAAGGTACGACTTAGCCAACTGCTTGCGGTAACCTTCCAGCTCTGTCTTCAGGCTGCTGATGGTATCCAGTTTCAGGGCCTCTGCTTCTTTTACTTTCAGGCGGAAGTTCTCATACAGTGCCAGGTAATCGCGCAGCGATTTTTCGCTGTAGTCAGCCTGGTTGTTTACATTGTTTTTGTTGTATACATACTGAAACTCGCTTACCGTTACTTTGTCGCCACCGGCAGTAAACAATACACGGTTATCGGTAGTGGCTTGTGCAAATAACGAGAGGGAATAAATAGCCAGTGAAAAAATGGCAAAAGGCTTCTTCATAGATTTGTTGGTTGTTTTTGAGTACCCGCAAATATTACTACGGGTTTTTTAATGCGGGGCGAAGTTAGTTTTTTTTAACAGCGGACAAAGCCCTGTAAACCACTGCAAAACAGGCCCTTGGCGCACGCTATAAATTGTACACGTTTTTTCTCCAAACCGCAAGAAGTGTCAACCCAAGCCGCAATTAAAGCATTCATTTTCAATGAATTAATTTTTTTGGTGTCAACCCAAAAGTAAAGTAAGGTGTCAACCCACCGTTTAGAGGCATTAGCTAAAACATGTAATATGTTACAGGGCTTTTATGACGGTATTGTGACATAGGTGTCTGCCCCTTATGCCGTTGGTTAAAACCAACGGCAATGTGATAAGCGGAAATCTGTTTCATTAATTAAGGGCTGAAGCCCTTAATTCTCCCTGCTAAATTTATTTTAGCGCCTACTATGGGCAAGCCAAAAAAAGAGAGAAAGATAATACACGATGTAGCTATTACCGATATGAGCAGCGAGGGCATGGGCATAGGCCGTATAGAGGGCAAGGTAGTGTTTGCCACCCGCGCCGTACCGGGCGATGTGGTAGATGTAGAGGTGCACAAAAGCAAAAAGAGCTGGGCCGAGGGCGAGATAGCCGCATTGAAGACCCCATCCGATTTGCGCATACCTGCACCCTGCCAGCACTTTGGTGTGTGTGGTGGCTGCAAGTGGCAGCACATTGGGTATGATGAACAACTGAAGTTTAAAAAGAAGATAGTAACCGATGCCTTTGAGCGCATTGGCAAAATAGATTTTCCCGAAATGCCCGATGTGCTGGGCTGTGCCGAAAACTTTTTTTACCGCAACAAGTTGGAATTTGCCTTTACCGACCGTCGGTGGCTAACGGTAGAAGAGATAAACAGCGGTGCCGATTTTGGCCACCGCAATGCGCTGGGCTTTCACGTGCCGGGCAGTTTTTCGGGCGTGATAGATATACAGAAGTGCTGGCTGCAGGGCGACCCGAGCAATGCCATCCGCTTAGCGGTAAAGCAGTTTGCGCTGGATAACGGCTACACGTTTTTCAACCTGAAGGACCAGAACGGACTTCTGCGCAACCTGATGGTGCGCACCACCAGCATAGGCGAACTACTGGTGCTGGTTTCGTTTTACGAAGATGATAAAGAGAAACGCGAAGCCCTGCTGAACCATATATATGAACTTTTTCCTCAGATAACATCGCTACAGTATGTGGTTAACAGTAAGCGCAACGATACCATCTACGACCAGGAGCTACAGGTTTACAAAGGCCGCGATTATATTATAGAGCAGCTGGGCAATTACAAATACAAGATTGGCGCTAAAAGCTTTTTTCAGACCAATAGCACACAGGCTAAAAACCTGTATGATATAACTAAAGAGTTTGCGGGCCTTAAGCCCACCGATGTGGTGTATGACCTGTACACGGGTGTAGGCAGCATAGCCATATATGTAAGCGGCGATTGCAAAAGCGTAACCGGTATAGAGCAGATTGAGGCTGCGATAGTGGATGCCAAGGAGAACGCGAAGCTGAACGAGGTAACCAACTGCACCTTCTATGCCGGCGATGTGCGTATGGTGCTGAAGGATGAGTTTATAGCCGCCAATGGCAAACCCGATGTGGTTATTACCGACCCACCCCGCGCCGGTATGCACGAGGATGTGGTAAAGACCCTGCTGCAACTGGCCGCACCTAAAATAGTTTATGTAAGCTGCAATGCTGCCACCCAGGCCCGCGACCTGCAACTGCTCAGCGAAAAATACAACGTTACCCGCGTGCAACCGGTAGATATGTTTCCGCATACTACGCACATAGAGAATGTGGCGCTGCTGGAGTTGAGGTA
>DATGXP010000633.1:0-2545 GCA_035298845.1 Chitinophagales bacterium | reverse complement strand
AAATGAGTGATTATAAAGGAGTATTTGTAAGTGCTTTTAAAAAGGCATTTACAATTGCCGGCATACAAAATACACCGGTTACATAATTTCTGCGAGCCTTACTATGCCGGGGTAGTAGATTTTAAAACAAATCTTTCTTTTACCGGTGGCATATGCGTGGTTCGGTTAAACGATAACACCGTCCTTACTATTTCCAACAAATCGTTGAATGAATTTGGCTTATGGATATAGAAGTCGGCCCCCTGCACATATGCCTTCTCAATATCCCGGGGGTCTTCAGAAGTAGAATAAATTACCACAGGAAGATTTTTGAGGGTTTCTGTAACCCGTATTTCGGCCAGGCATTCGTGCCCATTTTTAATAGGCATGTTCAAATCCAAAAAAACCAAGCGCGGCAAGGTAGTTCCGGTATTATTCAGTAATTCAATTAACTCAAACCCGTTATTAGCCAGGGTCATACCAGCATGGGGCATAGTTTGGCGTATTGCCTCATAGAATAAAACCCGGTCGTCGGCATCATCATCGGCTAAAAAAACGTGAACAGGAGTTTTCATCTGGGGATAATGACAAGAATCGTGCAAATAATTTAAATGGCTGTTTAAAGCAAGAATATTACTACCGGGTAGTAAGTTCAATAGGCAAGTCGCGCGTGTGCAACACCTCGTGTGCCCGTTTAATATCGGACCTTTTATGTCCATCGTAAAAGACAAGGAATTTGCCTTCGTTTAAGTTCTTTTCGTTACTGGCAACCATGGTTAGGTACTGTATTAAAGAAACCGCCAGCGCTATTGCAAAACTGATGATTAAGCCAAAAATAGCTCCAGCCAAAGCTCCTCTTACAGCCCCCTGATTATATAAAAACCTAAAACCCGGCAAAGCAAAAAGGCCCATTCCGCTTAGGGTACCCACAATGGTACTTATAAGCACCCCTACCCCCATCTCTACCGCTTCTAACCTATGACTTATTTTAATGCGGATACGGTTGTTGGTTAAATCTTCGCGGTTGTAAATTGTAATCGTTTCGAATGCAAACCCTGCCTGCTGTAAAGTCAACGCAGCCTGTTCGGCTGCCTGCTGTGTTTCGTAAACTCCTATTACCTTGTTCATAGCTTTTACATTAAGTTCTTAACTCAGCCGTGTATAGTAACGGCTATATGGCATTTACATAATTCATGCCTTTCAATAATTAACGTTTATGAAGTAAGGTTTGAGAAAAAAAGTGGGAAAGCAGGGTAATAATTACGCAAATTGGGAAAGGGGCAATTATCTTAAATATACTCCATGCTCATAATTGAAAAACGCCTTCTGCAACGTTGCGGAAGGCGTTTTATCAACTAAAAAGGAAAAACAAACAAAAACAAACAAATTCTGGATAATGAAAATGAAGACTGCCGACCACCATCAGCAGCCCCCAAATTTCATCAATATTGTGCAGAGATTATGCGAACTTTTCGAACACAAAAAGCATTACATACAAGTATGTTGCAAGCGCCCCTAAAAGTTTTGTAATAAATTGGTAAAGAAAAAGATCGGTGTGTAATTTTCTATGTTTCATAAGCAGCAATTGTGGGTGTTAGGTGATGCTATATGATACAGGAAAACACGAACGAAAGTTCTGTTTTGCGCATTGAATAAAACACAGCGGGCGTTGTGGTTAAAAAGGTGTAGGTTAAACTTTGCCTTCCACTACAATTGTTTTAAAGCGGCCGCCACACCGGCAACCGGCAGCTGACAGGTTTTATTCCGGCACACATATATCAGCGTTTCGCCTGGCTTATACTTACCGTTAAGAAGGGGCAATGCCGATTGCTGAACAGCACCTAATACAATAGCATTAGGCAGAAAATGCTCAGCCAACTCCCTGCGCATATTTTCGGCACCGGTACCGGTAACAGCAACTTCGTAAGGTGCAGTTGATAACCAATCGGCGAGTATTGCCCAGTTGGCATAAAACGATGGATGGGTGCTTACATTCTCCTGCATGTTTAAAAATGCCCGTTTGCTTTTACTTATATAATCAGGTTTATCCAGCAAAGTACCTAATAAGAACAACACCTTAGCCATAGAAGAGTTTGATGCCGGTATTACATTATCGCTGGTTTCGGTTTTACGGGCTATCAGGGGCTCATCGCTTATAGATGTGTAAAAGAACATGCCGGTGTTTACGTTGTAAAAATGCTGAATAACATGCTCAGCTATATTGTGGGCAAGCATTAACCAATGTTCATTAAAGGTAACTTCATATACGGCCAGCAGTGCTTCGCAGGTAAAACTGTAATCATCTAAAAAACCCGGTATAGTTACCCGCCCGTTTTTGTAATTGCGCTTAACGCTATAATCGGGTTGAATCATTTTAGTTTTAAGAAATTCGGCGCATTTTAGGGCTCTATCCAAAAAGCGGCTATCGGAAAAAGCCTTATAGGCATCTGTATACCCTTTTAACATTAGTGCGTTCCACGATGTTAAAACTTTATCATCTAAACCTGGGCGAACACGCTTGCTCCGCTCCTTTAGAAGCAAAGCCTGCCATTGAAGAATTTTTCCC
>DATGXP010000632.1:0-1973 GCA_035298845.1 Chitinophagales bacterium | reverse complement strand
TGAGGCGGCATAGGCACATCTATATGAAGGGTATCTATACACAAGTTGGCATCTATAACTCCTACAATACGGGTACCGCCGGTAACTCCCGTAAACGTACCCAATAGCTGTGGTGTTCCAAAATCGAGTGAATAAGAATATGCGGGTGTTCCGCCAGCTGCACTTACAACAAGGCCACCATCGTTACCACCATAGCAGGTAGTACCGGTAACACTTGTAAGACTTAGTACCAGTTGTGTAGGTTGATTGATAGCAGCCGCTACCGTAGCGATACAGTTGCCGGCATCAGTTACTGTAATATTATAATTGCCCGCCGCCAAACCATTGAATGTATAAGGCGCGGCAGATATGGTTTGCGCACCCAGTGTACCTACATATACAGGAGTGCCGCCTGTAATATTTATAGTGGCTGTGCCGTCATTTCCATTAAAGCATTTCACATCGGCAGTGCCGGCTAAAGTGGCAACTAGCTGTGCAGGCTCATAAATGGTAAAGGGTATAGTAGCCGTGCAAGCATGGGCATCCTGTACAGTAGCAGTGTATATAGTAGGCGATAACCCGTTAAAAATTGAACTGGCCTGGAATGTAACGCCATCCAGCGAATATTGGTACGGAGAAGTTCCACCACTGGCGCCTAATTCTACCAGGCCATCGTTTCCGCCAAAACAGCTTAGACTATCCGTATTAACTACTACTGGGCTAAGCGGGGTTGGTTCCAATACCGGTACCAGCATAGTATCCTTACAGGTCCATAAATCACTTACTATTACTGCATATATGTTACCTGACAGGTTATTAGCAATGCTATCTGTTTCGGTTGGTATCTGCGGCCACACGTATGTGTAAGGGCCTACTCCCCCGCTAACGCTCATAATAATTTCACCATCAGCATCGCCATTACAGGTTACATCTGTAACAGATACTGTATCTAACACCACAGGCGGCGGTGCCAGTATTGGCACACTGGCGGCAGCCGTACAGCCATTAGCATCCATTACCGTTACAGTATATGTTCCCGCAAAAAGATTAACTGCATGTGCCGAATCCTGTTGCGCAGGGTCGCTCCACAAATAGTCAAACAATCCAACGCCGCCCACACCTTCTGCCCTGGCCGATCCGTTGCCTAATGATGCACACGTTACATCTACCGTATCTATTATTAAAGCAACTACCGGCAATGGCTCAGACAGGGTAACTGTGGCCGAAGCAGTACAAGCTGTGCCTGCATCAGTTACGGTTACACTATAATTACCGGCACAGATATTTGTGTTGGCTGCATTTGTGCTTCCATTACTCCACGAGTAAGTAAAATTACCCGAGCCGCTAATACCTCTTACCCTGGCCACACCGTCGCAATAACCGGCGCAGCTGACATTTGCTGTGCTATCAATAAAAGCCTGAACACTACCACCGGAGCCAACCGCCGTACCACCATCAGCGGTACAATTAGACGTAATATCGGTAACAGTTACGGCATATGAGCCGGCCTGCAGGTTACTGGCTGTAGCTGTGGTCTGATTACCTGTATCATTCCATATATATGAGTAAGTGCCCGATGGACTGGCCGTAACGGTAGCACTGCCCCCATTACCACAAATAGCGGGCGTAGTAGCAAAAGTAAGTGCCGGAGGGCTAGACACAGAAACCGTGACAAGTGAATCGTCTTTGCAGTAATAATGTTCGCTGTAGCCTGTTATTAAATAGCTGGTAGTAACCTGTGGTTTAGCTATTACAACCGCCCCACGGGTAGTATCTAAACCTGTAGCAGGAGTCCATGTATAATAATTGTTGTAAGCTCCACTAGCTGTTAACACCACCGAATCGCCTGGACAGAAACGCAATAACCCACTGACACCTATATTAGGTGTTTGGTCTACTATTAGCCATATCGAATCGAATGGTGAATAACCGCAACAGGTAGTATTAATCCTTAATTTTATTTTAAATGTACCTACCGTATTAAACACAAGGTT
>DATGXP010000631.1:0-3908 GCA_035298845.1 Chitinophagales bacterium | reverse complement strand
GCTTTCAGCTTTATCTTTTGGTATTTCACATCGCTGCCGTTATACAAATACATTTTCTTGGTATTCATATCGTACACAATGCTATCGGCCGCTTTGTAGGTAATTACATCATTTATCTCGCCATCTTTATTGGCATCTATGGTGTCGTTCAGGCTAAAGGTATCGGCTACGGTAGTAAAAGCCGAATCGCCTTGTGTTAAAGTGTCGCTTACTGCTTTTGTAATAGGGCTGGTACCGGGGCGGCCTTTTTTAGGTAAACTATCTTCTCTTAACTCAATAGTATATATTGGCGCAGAAATTACGATGTTTGACTTCGCATTCAAAAAATTAGACAGTACTATAAGTGCTGTTGCTAAATACAAAGCAATGCCTGGGCTTATGGACCTTCTGTTAGAATATATTTGGTATAAAGAACTCAAGCTAAGTGCGGTTAAAACAACTGTTGTGACCCTGTATTTGTGTGAAATTTGGTTTAAAAGTGCATCAAAAATAAAAATCCCAAACGTGCGATTTAAAAGCATATTGTTTATAACGTGTATCTTCTTGTTTGCCAGTGCAGGCGCTAATAACAGCTTTTCTATCAAAACTGTGGTAATAGATGCCGGTCACGGAGGAAAAGACCCCGGTGCCAGTGGCCCCGGAAAGACCCGCGAAAAGGATATTGCCCTGCAGGTAGCGCTTAAATTAGGCGATTACATCACGAAAAATTTTCCCGACGTTAACGTTATTTATACCCGCAAAACCGACGTTTTTATCGAATTGCACGAGCGCGCCGAGATAGCCAACCGTGCTAAGGCCGATTTGTTTATAGCCGTGCACTGCAATTCATCTACCAACCCGGAGTTTTACGGCACCAGTACTTATGTGCTTGGTTTGCACCGCACCGAGGCCAACCTGGAAGTAGCCAAGCGCGAGAACGCCGTAATTTTGCTGGAAGAGGACCGCGATAAAAACTACGAGTTTGACCCCAACTCGCCCGAGGGCCATATTATCATGAGCATGAAGCAAAATGCTTTTCTGGACCAAAGCATCGATTTTGCATCGAAGGTAGAAACCCAGTTTGAGAACAATGCCCGCCGCAAAAGCATGGGTGTAAAGCAGGCTGGTTTTTATGTGCTGTATAAAACCACTATGCCCAGCCTGCTGGCCGAAATCGGTTTTATATCTAACCCCGAAGAAGAAAAGTTTTTGCTAAGCAGTAAAGGGCAGGAGCAGATTGCCAACAGCCTGTTCAACGCATTTAAAAACTACAAAGTGCAGATGGAAGGCAATGCTGCTGATAAAACCGACAACACCCCTGCCAGCCAGCCTGAGCCGGTAAAGGTAGAAACGAAAGAAGAGCAGAAGCCGGTGAAAAAGGAAACAGAGCCGGTAAAGGGAAAGCCTGTAGTTAAAAACGAACCCGACCCTGTGCCTGTTGCTAACAGCAATACGGTAACGCTTAAAGATGGCCGCAACATCCGCAAGCCAACCGAAACATCTAATGGTGGTGGCAAACTGCCACCTAAAACCGACGTAACGGTGGTGAAGAAGGAAGAGAAGACAGTAGTAACGGAAACAAAGGTGGTAACCGAAACCAAAAGAGAAGAAACAGAAGCCCGGCCCGAACCGGTTAAGAAGGAAGAGCCAAAGCCTGTAGTTAAGAAAGAAGAACCGGCACCGGTAGTTAAAAAGGAAGAACCTGCACCCGTAGTTAAGAAAGAAGAACCCAAGCCGGTAGTGGTAGAAAAGAAACCCGAGCCAAAGCCTGTTGTGAAAGAAGAGAAGGTAGTAGAGAAAGCGCACCCTAAAGAAGAACCTGTTGCTGCCGACCCTAACCGCCTTGTGCCATTGCACAAAGCCGAGAGCGGAACCATATTCAAGGTGCAGATGTTTGCGCTTAAAGGCGAGTTGAAAGAATACAACAAGGTGGTGACCAAAGTGTCTAAAACCCTTTCTGCAGAGGAACTGCCTAACGGCCTTACGCGTTACTACTGTGGCAATACTAAAACCTACGCCGAGGCTAAACGCATACTCGATGCCGCCAAAGCCAATGGCTACACCGTTGCCTACATCGTAGGCTTTAAAGACGGCGTGCGCATGAGCGCCGACCAGCTAAAAGCATTTGAATAGTTGATTTGTTTTCTCTCTTGTACTTTGCTTTCTTTTTTTGCCGACTGCCGACTGAAGACTGCCAACTGATTTTGTTTTCTAGCGTTAAATCATATTTTTGGTAAAATTTATACCCAGTGACGAATCAGGTTAAGGTTGGTATTTTCTCTACAGCTTCGGTTATTATTTTCGTTTTAGGTTTTTACTTTCTTAAAGGCACTAATCTTTTTGTTCGTAAAAATGTGTACTACGCGGTTTACGACCGGGTAGATGGCCTGTATAAATCAAACCCCGTAGAGGTAAATGGTTTTCCGGTAGGCAAGGTAGGCACCATGGAGCGCGACCCTGTTACCGGTAAAATTGTAGTAGAGCTGGACCTGGATAAAAACGTGCAGATACCTGCCAGCGATAGCACCTACGCTTCGCTTATTTCAACCGACTTTTTGGGTAGCAAGAAAGTGAGCCTGATATTTGGTAACTCCTCTACCTTCTACGAAGATGGAGATACCGTAAATACCTTCTTCAAAAAAGACCTTACCGAGCAGATTGGCGCACAGATAGACCCTATAATGGGCGATGTACGTCACATGCTGCCACAGTTAGATACCACCATTACCGGCATTAAGCTATTGTTTGATGAGCGCAACCCCAAGGGCATTTACGTTACACTTGATGGCTTAAAACAGGCCATTGGCAAAATAAACGTGATACTGGCCCAAAACCAGCAAACCCTGAATGTAACGCTTAACAACCTGCAAAGCATTACCGGCAATATTGAGAAGAACAATGGCGCTATTACCGCCATTCTTAAAAATGCGCAAAACGTAACCGACTCATTGCAGCAGGCTAACCTTAAGCAGATGGTAGCTAACCTGAATAGCGCTATTGGGCAGCTAAACGGTGTGCTGGCTGATGTTAACCAGGGCAAAGGCACACTGGGCAAAATTGTAAAAGACGATGCCCTGTACAGCAAGGTAGATACTGCGGTTACCAACCTCAATGTATTGCTTAAAGATGTTAAGGCACGCCCTTACCGCTATATCAGCATTAACGTGTTGGGTGCAAAGAAAGCCGAAGAGCGTCGCGCTATTAAATACGACGAATCGGGCAAGTAATAATCCAATCAGAAACTGGTACTAATACAAATACACAGCGTTATTAAGGTAATTTATACCCTTACTTGTTTACCTTTTTTCATTTTTGCTGCTGTGCTTAATAAACTGCTGTCACATATTTGTCATCCTGAACGGAGGCTCTGCGGAGCGAAGGATCTTGTATTATGCCTGTTGTTACTCATAATAGCCCCCATCATCTCCACCGCCCAAACCGACACCACCTCCTCCGATAAAAAAGAAGTAGAGATCATAAACGCCGACTACCTCAAAATGCAGGAAGTGGACGGCAAAAAGCTTACCCGCCTCGTTGGCAACGTAGCCCTAAAGCAGGATGGCGTGCTGATGTATTGCGATAGCGCCATTATGGATAAAGAAACCAACTCGGTAGATGCGTACGGCCGCGTGCACATTCAGCAGGATACCATCAACGCTTATTCGCAAACTCTGCACCACGATGGCAACGCCAAGTTTAGCCGCCTTACCGGCAATTGCAAACTTACCGATGGGCAAATGCGCCTGTATACCGATGAGTTGTTTTACGATGTAAAAAATAAAATGAGTTACTACCTGGTAGGTGGGCGTGTGCTGAAGGATTCAACCGTTATTACCAGCCGGCGAGGATATTACTACAGCAATACGCGCGAGGTGTTTTTTAACGGCGATGTTAAGATGCGCGACCCCAACTATAACCTTAACAGCGAT
>DATGXP010000630.1:0-6116 GCA_035298845.1 Chitinophagales bacterium | reverse complement strand
GAGATGCTAACGGCTCTTTATCCATCACCGCATCGCTCGATAGGTTCAGGTAAACAAATTTTTTGCCCAGGTAATCCTTTTTGCCTATATGAATTATTCGGGTATCTGAGTTATCCAGATTGGAATATTTAATATCAAAAGCCGTATCGCGGTTTAATATTATTACCTGTAACTTCTTTACCTGCTGGTTGGGCAATTCTATCAGGTATAGCGAATCACCTACCACATGGTGAGTGGCCGCATTATAAGTACCCCAGCCAAAGTCGTAAATATTCGAACGGTCGCGATTGCTATTTAGCGCTCCATCGTTAATATTTATATCAGAATCATGTAACTTTGTCCAGTGCTTGTAAGTAGATGCATCTAGTGTGTTAAACTCAGCAGCCGAAGCATTAGGCACGTAATATACGTTTACACCAATAGGTTCATTCATGCGGATGGTGGTTCCTCCAATTGGATTTTCGGGAAATTGGGTAGGTCGTATGCTTATTGCCAGGTGCCAGTCATCATTTCTGACTACAGTTTTTTGTCCGGTTGCCAAACTATAAAAGGTAGTTAGTCGAGCTTCTTCTCCGGTTTGGGCCGAGTCGCTTATAACAGTTTGTGCATCAATTGATATACACCAGCAAGTAACTATAAAAAGAAGAAAAAGACGAGTCATATATGTTTCTTAAATTTGCAGTGCAAAGATTCCATTTAATAGATGGTGAATGCAAATGAGAATTGTCATGGAATTGTAATTTTTAGTGTTTTGGCGTTAGCCTATTGTTAAAATGAGCGAAATGATTAATAATAAAATGTCCCCTTTGTCAAGGGTGTGGGTATATCAGAGTAATCGTGCCTTTACCGATGCAGAGGCAATTATCATTGCGGATAGGATAAATTCTTTTGTGAAACAGTGGACAGCCCATAAAATGGAAGTAACCGGTTTCGGTGTTTTGGCCTACAACCGGTTCATTATTTTGGCAGCTGACGAAACTCATGTGGCTGTTAGCGGCTGCTCGGTAGATTCTTCAGTAAAATTTATACGAGAACTGGGTAACGAACTCCAGGTTGATTTTTTTGACCGCTGGCTAGTTGCTTACAAAACCGGTGAAGAAGTATTTAGTTGCAGTCGCGAGGAATTTGAAAAATTGGTTCAGTCGGGTTTGGTAAACGATGACACTATAGTGTTTAACAACCTGGTGCAAACCCTGGCTGAGTTTGAGTCTAAATGGCAAGTGCCATATAAAAATAGTTGGCTAAAGAACTTAAGCGCCGAGCATTCAACATTTAACCTTGTTCTGTAAGGTATTGTAATTACTCATAATAATATCTGCAATAGTCAATATCCTTTGTGTTAAACGCACTAATGCTTCCCCAGAGTTAAGCGTAAACTGCTACACCTATTCCCCATTTAACATACTTTTCGCTGCATTGGCATATAGGCACAGTAGTTGCGATACTATAAGCGAACTCTCCATGGAAATGGGGTGGTTTGGCAGGGGCCGGAAACGGCCTCTGTTTTTATGTACAGTAACTGTCATTAACCGGTAATGGTGTTGTCTCTTCTTCGGCTATATAAAGCTGCTAAAACAATAAATAGTAAGCAACCAGCAATGGATACAATCTTACCCAACTGGTAATACTGCGGTTCGTAACATAGTTCAATTTTATGAGCTCCTGCACCAACGTAACTACCTACAAAGCCGTAATTGACCATTAGTTTTTTCATTTTCTGTCCGTCAATTTTTAGTTGCCAGCCTTCATCGTATGGTATAGAAAGGAATAGAAATTTTGGCTTGGAGGCATTTATACTGCCGCTTATATAGTTGTTTGAAAATGATGTGAGCTGTAGCGTATCTTTTTGCAGGTTAGCGAACAACCCAAAATATCCATTGAAAGTAGCAGGATTAACCGTGTCTGTAAGCGATAACGGTATCAGCGCAGCCTCCTGCTTCGTATCTTTATTTACTACGGCAGCCCTTAGTATCATCACATCTTTTTGATAAGACGATAGTACATTCATGTCATCTTCGCTTACTATGCTATCGTAAGTAAACCCAAATGGTAAAAACGCATTATTGCTGTATACATTAATACCGTTGTAGTTTGATGTCAGGCTGTAGCCTATTGTTGATGGCCAGGTATTATTGCTACGCAGAAGAATGTGTTTGTTACTCATAATTTGTAACAAAAGTGGGCGCTCTTTTAAACCACGGATGTATTTAGATGCAATTTCCAGCGAATCGGGAATCACCTGCATTTTTTGCAAAAAGTTAACGTAGTTGCTATTATGAAAAGGATGATAAGAAGATGCTGCATAATATCCCTGCATTAGCGCATCGTTATAGCCATACATCGAATTCGGACTCGATGTATAGTCTTTATAAACACGAGAAAAATGATTGGCATCAGAGCGGATTCCACTTACAGCTTCCTTTGTATAATCATTATAGCCTGTACGTGCTTCAAGTTCTACCTGCCGCATCATGTTGCGGTTGTTTATAGTACCCGATGATAAGGTCAAAAGTTCTATAGCCAGTAGCAAAGGCAGTAAAGTAGTAGCAAGGCTATAGTATTTTGTAAAGGCTATAAGCGCCAGAAAACCCGTTTCTGCAACCAGGAACAATACCACAAAAGGCCGGGTATCAGCATTAGATGCTTTAAACAGAAAAACAAAACATAATAGACTGGCGCTGGTAATTAAAAGCCCCGGTATGTTTATCTGCCGGTGTGTAATAACTACCTGCAATACTCTAAGCGTTGTAAGGGTTTGCAGTACTACTATAAAAAGGGAAAATGTGCGGCAGTAATCACCGGAAAAAAGCCAAAATGCATAACGGAAATAGGGAAATACTACGGGTATTAATACAAGAAAAAGCGCCGTAATGTACCTCCATTTTATTTTTTTATCGGCAATTAAAAACAGTTGCGGCACAAGCAACAAGCTAAGTATACCACCGTATTGCATAGGCGCCTCGAGGTAATTACCCCAGGCCTTGTAATCTAATGCATTGCCTGCCTGGTCATTGCCAAGCATCCGCAAAATAAACGATGCGTAAAAATCACGGTCGGCTAATGCAAAAATAGATTTTGACGCCAGCGCACTAATATGAGAAACACTCCCTGTTACCCTGGGGCTGGATAGTATCAGGTTAATATTACCCAGCATTAAGAATGCTCCCATGGCGATGCCCAACGCGCCCAACCCGGCAATTTTAGCTATCAAAACAGCGTGTGTTTTATTAAAAACCTCACCGGCCATAGAGAACAACAAATAGGCCCCTACCAACAATGCATCCATATAAAGAAACACCGGATTGTACGAAACTATAAGCGCCACTGCCACCGGTAACAACAAGGGGTTATTGTTTTTGCGCAGCAGCGCGGTAGCATACAGCAGCAGCGCCAGGTATAGCGCCTCTGTGCTAAAAATATACCAGGTGCTGCCTATAATTATAAAGCCCGAAAACGAATACACCAGGCCCCCTATGCCCGCCAGGTAGGTGCTATGCTCGTTTTTTCGCAAAAACAAATAGAACAATATGCCGGAAACGAAAATTTTGAATAGCTGAATATAAGCCAGGGCATAGGGAATATTTTCGGTGCTTAACAGGTATAGCAACCATTCAGTGGCATCGCTGAAACCAAGAGGAAAAATATTTTGCCCCGCGCCCTGCGCAAAGCTCCAGCGGGGTATGCCTTCAGTATGGAAATAGTTGGAGCAGTATACGTAGGTTGGCCAGTTAAAATTAATGGTATCATCACCTATATCTTTAAACAGCAGCACCGCATCCGAAAATATATACTGCCTGAAAAGCACTACCAGCATTATAAACAGCACAACTGCAAATAGGAAAAGCGCGTTGCGGTTAGATAGTTGGTTGATGCTTAACAAAATGCCCGGTGAAGGGCTATAATCGTTTACTGCCCTTGGCGCTTTGGGTTTCTTTTTCAAGGTCTAATGGGTTGTTAAATTTAAAAGTATTAATTTTTGCATGGGTGTGGTCTTATTGTGTAAGCTTTCTTTATTGCATTCTGCCATTTTGTCCGCTAAAATTATATCTTTGCCAACCCAAAAACATGTTTACTGCGGGTATTTAAAAAGCCGGCACATAAAAACGATTATGAAGACCGAATTATACAATAATGAAGTGGCCTTTGAGGTTCAGCCAAAAGTAATTGACGAGAACCGTCAGGGCGAGGTGTTTAAAGTGGCCGAACAGGTTAAAAAAACCGCGAATGGCAAAACCCGCAAGTTTTATATTGAAAGTTACGGTTGCCAGATGAACTTTGCCGATAGCGAAGTAGTAGCCTCTATACTTAACACATCGGGGTACGAGGCAACCGGCGAGTTTTTAGATGCTGATTTGATATTGATAAACACCTGCGCTATTCGCGATAATGCCGAGCAACGTGTACGTCATCGCCTGATGCACCTTTCGGCCGTAAAAAAGAAAAAGCGTGGTGCCGTTATAGCAGTATTGGGTTGCATGGCCGAGCGCTTAAAAGAGAAATTTTTAGAGGAAGAAAAAATAGTAGATATAGTAGCTGGGCCCGATGCTTACCGCGCCCTGCCAGGTTTGATTGAGGAGGCAGAAACCGGACAAAAGGCTGTAAACGTATTGCTTAGCCGCGAAGAAACTTATGCAGAGATAAATCCGGTGCGCCTTAACAGTAATGGCATTACGGCTTTTGTAAGCATTATGCGTGGTTGCGATAACATGTGCTCTTTCTGTGTAGTGCCTTTTACCCGTGGCCGCGAACGTAGCCGCGATTACGATAGCATTATAGCCGAAGCCAAAGAACTATATGCCAATGGTTACCGCGATATAACCTTATTGGGTCAAAATGTCGACTCCTACCGTTTTAGCCACGACCCTAAACTGGTTGGCAAAAAACTCGTAGATGCCAAGTACGATGAAAACGTGGTGAATTTCGCCGGCCTGCTCGAGATGGTAGCTCAAATAGCACCTGATCTGCGCGTTCGTTTTTCTACCTCGCATCCTAAAGATATGACTGATGATGTGCTGCACGCTATGGCTAAGTATCACAATATCTGCAAGTATATACACCTGCCGGTGCAATCGGGCAATAGCCGCATACTCGAAATGATGAACCGTACGTATACCCGCGAGTGGTATCTGGACCGTATTGCGGCCATTCGTCGTATAGTACCGGAAGCTGCAATCAGCACCGATATTATAACCGGTTATTGCAGTGAAACAGAAGAAGAACACCAGGATACATTGAGCATGATGCAGCATGTGCGGTACGAAATGGCTTATATGTTTGCCTATAACGAACGCCCCGGTACGGTAGCTGCTAAAAAACATATCGATGATATACCCGAAGAAATAAAAAAACGCCGCTTGCAGGAGGTGGTTGATTTACACCGCATCCACTCGCTGGAGCGTAACCGCGAGGATGTTGGGAAAACATTTGAAGTGCTGGTAGAGGGTACTTCGCAGCGCAGCGAAGAGGATGTGTATGGTCGCAACACGCAAAACAAAGTTATAGTATTTGAGCGCCGCAATTATAAGCCCGGCGATTATGTTAATGTAAAAGTAGTAGGCTGCACCAGCGGAACATTGATTGGCGAACCGGCTTAAGAAAAAGTGTTATGGAAATTCAAAGTATAAAAAACAGGTTTGGTATAATAGGTAATGCTCCGGCACTTAATCACGCCATCAGCATTGCCGAGCGTGTAGCTGCTACTAATCTAACGGTACTTATTACTGGTGAAAGTGGTGTTGGTAAGGAAGTGTTTTCGCATATTATTCACCAATTGGGTGGGCGTAAGCATAATCCTTTTATAGCGGTTAACTGCGGTGCTATACCCGAAGGTACCATCGATTCTGAATTATTCGGACACGAAAAAGGTTCATTTACCGGTGCGCACGATGCACGCAAAGGTTACTTTGAAACGGTAAATGGCGGCACCATATTTTTAGATGAAATAGGGGAGTTGCCCATAGGAACACAGGCGCGCTTGCTGCGCGTTTTAGAGTCGGGAGAATACATCCGCGTTGGTTCCAGCAAGGTTATAAAAACAGATGTGCGCCTTATTGCTGCTACCAACGTAAATCTGCAAGAGGCAGTTCGTGCAGGCAAATTCCGTGAAGATTTATACT
>DATGXP010000629.1:0-3562 GCA_035298845.1 Chitinophagales bacterium | reverse complement strand
CCGCTTATCTTCTCGCATGGTTTTATACCGACAGAAACTACCAGAGTCATTTTCAAAACTACCTGCAAGGCCAACCGGTAGTAGTGGCCATGGTTATAAAACCACCGGTAGAAAAAGAGAAACTTATTAATGCTCTCGTAGATGTGCGGGAAGTTGGAAATGCCGGTAGCCATACCAAAACCAGTGGCAAAATACTACTCTCTTTTTTGCGAACCGGCCAGCCAAACAACCTGCGCTATGGCGATGTAATTGCTTTTAGCGCAAAAATTGATGAGTTCCCCGGACCTAAGAATCCCGAAGAGTTTAATTTTAAACAATACCAGGCCTTTCATAATGTATATCACCGCTGCTTTGCTGCACCGGGTAGTTACCGGGTAATAGCCACGGGCAGCGGTAATGTTTTTATGGAAAGGGTGTACAGCATCCGCGCTTACTTTCTATCGGTAATAAACCGGTATGTAACTGATAAGAACAACTTTGCCGTGGCGGCCGCCATCATGCTGGGCTATAACGATTATATGACTACCGATGTGTCGCGGGCATATACCAACAGCGGCACCCTGCATGTGCTTAGCGTAAGCGGGCTGCATGTAGGCATCGTGTTCGTCATGCTAAATTTTCTGTTTGGCTTTATGGATAAGCGGGGCAGAAAGGCGCAGATAGCCAAGGCCACTGGTATTATAGCGTTTATTTGGTTTTATGCCTGCCTTACGGGACTAAGCCCTTCGGTGTTGCGCTCGGCGCTTATGTTTAGCATGATTCAGGCAGGCACTACGTTGCTGCGCCATGTAAATGTATATAACATTGTAGCGGGCAGCGCTTTACTGCTTATGCTGTTTAACCCGTTTATAATTACCGAGGTAGGGTTTCAGTTAAGTTACCTGGCGGTGTTTGGTATTCTGTTTCTCTATCCTAAAATTTATGGGCTTATACTTATAGGCAGCTCGCAGCCGCTGGCATTTAATCGGGTACATGGATATGCTGAAAAACTAAAAGCTGCTATCCGGCACGATTGGCGCTGGCTTTTTCTGTATGTGCTTGATTTCTTTTGGGCGCTTACAGCTGTGTCGGTAGCTGCACAAATAGCCACCCTACCACTCAGCCTGTTTTGTTTTCACCAGTTTCCTAACCTGTTTTGGCTGGCTAACCTGGTAGTAATACCGGTAAGCAATTTAGTTCTGTTTGCCGGTACGGCCCTTTGTGCTGTTGGCGAAATACCCTACCTGAATGCACCCGTTGGAGCGCTGTTCAATTTGCTATTAACCGGTTTAAATAAATTTACTTTCCTGATTGATTCAATTCCTTTTGCTGTATTGGAAGGTATTAGTATTTCGTTTATTGAGATGGTATTTATTTACCTATTTCTTGCACTGGCCTGTTGGTTATTGATAGAACGCCGCCCTAAAGTATTAATAGCCGGTCTGCTGATTATACTTGGCCTGGTATCATTCGATACTGCTGAAAGCATACAGCAAGCACAACAAAAGAAAATAGTAGTGTATAGCGTGCCCAGGCAAAAGGCAATCGCCTTTGTTTCCGGCACTACTGTTTTTGCCGATATGGATGACAGCCTGTCGATAGACCAGAAAAAGCAGAAATTTCATATCAGGCCTCATTGGTGGAAGAATGGAGTTGCCAGGGAGTTACCGGTAGCCTATAAACAGGTAGCGCTGGGTAAAATAATATTGTTTGAGGGTAAGACGGTATTATTAATTGACACAGTGCTTAAATATCATAGCTGGCAAATGGATAAAAAACTAAAGGCCGACCTGGTAATCATATCGCATAACCCCAAACTTTATATATCGGACCTGCAAAAGCTGTGCGACTTTACCGAACTAGTATTTGATTCTTCGAACAAGAGAAAACGTCTTGAATATTGGATACAGGATTGCCAAAAGCTGAATATTAAGCATTGGGATGTAAGCGCGCAGGGGGCGTATGCGGTTGATATAGCTAAATAAAAAAGCAGCTATGGAACGAACACCATAGCTGCCATTACTAAAACCAAATCGAAGACTATCTATTGCGTTTTTACAAGCTTTAAAACCCTGTTATCGTTTTTACCGGTCAGGCTCAGGTAATAAACCCCGCCAGGCTCTCCGGTTAAATCTATTGTCAGGTTATTGCTACCTGTTGCCAGCTGCAGCTCTCTTGCCTGCACCACCCGGCCGGTAAGGTCGCGTATCGTAAGCGCTGCATCGGTGTTTTGTTTTACCGCTATGGCTAGCGTTGCCCTGGCGTTGGTAGGGTTAGGCATCAGCCCTTCTACATACATAGCCTGCAGGTCTTCTAACCCTGTTGTAACCGCATTATTACTGTTTATTTCAATCATCACTGTGTTATTTGATGGATTGTTTTGAGTTAACGTAAACGTAAGCTCTAAAGGCACCTTGTTAATGACTTCGGCATAGATACTATAAGTGCCCAGTGCAAGACTGCCAAAGCTAAAGTGGCCTGTAGCATCGCTGTAGGTATAGGCTACCGGAGCACCTGCGTTGTTCAGCAGGTTAATCTGTATGCCAGCCATAGGGTCGCCTGCACCGCGCGATTCATCAGCGCCGCCGCCAATGCCCAGCCCTGCACCTTGTGTTACCCATCCCTCTACAAAGCCGGGGCCGCCGGTGTTAGTGCCAGGTATCAGGTTAATATCTGCATTGCCATAACCAATGTTAAGTGATACTGCTGTTGCATCAGCCCAGTTTAGTTCCTGCACACTATAAGTAGGCAAGTAATCTGCATATCCAGGATCTGCCGGCAGCAGGGCTGCTTTTGTATAATACGTACCCGCAGGTAAATTAGGGAAGTAGTAATTGCCATAGCAGTTGCCAGTATCCCCGTTTAATATAAAAGTATCTACGGCACTTAGGTAACCAGCAGAGTCTTTAATCAGGAATACCTGGGCATAACAGGCAGATTGAGGGGTGCCGTTTTTAGTTACTGTGCCACCCACCGCTACAGTTACCTGAGGGCCGGCTATGATTACCGTTTGGCAATTTACAGCAATACAACCCGGGCCCCGGTCCGTCATACAAGCCTCGTAGCTGCCGGCAACATTGTAATGGTGATAGGTGCTGGGCCCGGCATAAGGTCCGTTATTATTATCGCCAAACATCCATGTGATAGTGTTTTGCCCTGTACCTGAATCTACAGGAGTGAAATAAGTGTAGTAGTTACCGGCAATATTAGTAACCTCAAAGGCCGTATCGCACTGGCCTGCAGGGGCTGAAAAACCTATGGTGTAAGTTAGTGTACCACTACAGCCATTATGCGTTATATAATCTGCCGTAATTGGATAAGTTCCAGCACCAGGGAAAGTAATTGAAGGGCGTGCATCGGTAGATGTAGAAGGTGATGCAGCACCGAAATTCCATGTATAATCCCACATTGCCAGAGAGTCGGCATACACATTAAAATATGCGGTATTGCCATCCAAATAAACATTAATTGCAGCGTGTTGATCGCATATATCTACAACCAATGTATCGCAAAGTGTGCCTGCGCAGCCGGCAGCAGTATTATTGTAGTTTACACAATATATATATGTACCGCTGGTTTGATA
>DATGXP010000628.1:0-2402 GCA_035298845.1 Chitinophagales bacterium | reverse complement strand
TGGTAATGAACGAGCAGGAACTGGAGAACCTTCGCGCATATCTTATTGGTGGAGGTTTTTTACACGCCGACGACAATTACGGGATGGATAAATTTATCCGTCCTCAGTTAGAAAAACTTTTCCCTGGCAGCAAATTGGTGGAGTTGCCTTTCTCTCATGGTATTTTTCATCAAAAATTCGATTTTAATAGTGGCCTTCCTAAGATACACGAACATGATGGTACTTCGCCACAGGCATTCGGCCTCTTTTACGAAGGCCGTATGGTAGCCTTGTATACGTATGAGTGCGACCTGGGTGATGGCTGGGAAGATGCCAACGTGCATAAAGACAGTCCCGATGCCCGCGAAAAGGCCTTGAAAATGGGCGCTAATATTCTTCGTTATGTTTTTGCTAACTGATTGTATTTGCCGCACGGTAACATTCGCATAACCTCTTAACTGCATATTTCTTCTACTTTCGCCAACCCAAAACACGAGTATGAATAAACTTTTGGTAATTACATTGTGCCTTCTATCGCTGCAGGTATTCAGTCAGGAGAAAAAGTATAAGGTAGGCGTAATCGCCTTCTACAACCTCGAAAACTTTTTCGATACCATCAACGACCCGGCTAAGAATGATGAGGACTTTACGCCAGCTGGTGCTAATGCTTATACTTCTAAGGTGTACGAAGACAAAGTACGTAAGTTAACCGAGGTGCTTTCGCAAATAGGTACAGATGTTTCTCCCGATGGATTTTCTTTATTGGGTGTAGCCGAGATAGAAAACACTAAAGTGCTCGAAGACCTTTGCGCTCAGCCGGAGTTTGCCAAACGTCATTTAAAGATTGTACACTTCGACGGCCCGGACGACCGTAGTATAGACCCTGCCCTTATTTATAACCCCCGTTACTTTAAAGTATTGCACAGTGAGCCTTTGTTTGTGCGCATGGCAAACCCGGATGGCTCGCTGCACTATACCCGGGATGTGCTTTGGGTAAGTGGGTTGTACGATGGCGAGCCTTTGCATGTATTCGTTAACCACTGGCCATCGCGCAGGGGGGGAGATGATGCAAGTGCACCGGCACGTGCCGCGGCTGCAGGAGTTGGGAAACGGGTGATAGATTCACTTATGAAAATAGACCCCAACACTAAGGTGGTTTTAATGGGTGATTTAAATGATGATCCTACCAGCCCTAGTGTAACTGAGGTGTTGGGGGCAAAAACTAAAATGGGTGATGTAAAAGATGGCGGACTGTATAACCCATGGAACGATTTTTTAAAGCGCGGTATTGGCACCCTGGCTTACCAGGATTCATGGAACCTGTTTGACCAGATAATCATTTCAAGTGCATTTTTGAATAAAGAGCAGAGCGGATTCTTTTACCGGGGTGCGCACATCTTCAACCGTAATTTTATGGTAGCCAAAACAGGAAAATACAAAGGCTACCCTATGCGCACCTACGACGGTGCAATTTACAATGGTGGTTATAGCGACCACTTTCCTACTTACCTTATAATGCTGAAAGAGGTAAAGTAAAATTTCATTTAACAACTCTAAGCAGTATACTGGTTGCACTCTGTTTAATCACTACATTTGCAGGCTATTGTTAACTTACCATTGCTTTTTATTTAACACCGAACAGAAATTATGCAATTGATATATACTACATGCCGTGCGGTTTTGTTTACTGCCGCTTTATTATTAAGTAATGTGGCCATGGCCCAGGAACCGGCCAGCCAGCCTACCAATATGATATTTGCGCAGATTAAAGCTTATAGTGTGGTAACAAGTTTTACTACTACCTCTGCTGCCGGTTATTTGATGATAAAAAGCACACAGCCTATCACTTTTGTGCCTGTAGACGGCACTACTTACGAGAAAGGCCAGGGTGTAGCCGGTGCCAAGGTAATGTATGTAGGGCCTAATAACATACACAGCGTGCGCGAAATACTGGAAGGAACCACGTATTACTTCAACGTGTTTGCTTACAACGGTAGTGGCGCACAAATAAACTACAAACAGGATAATCCGCTGAGCGCTACTGTAACCAGCGCATCTATGAATGAAGATGGTTACTATTCCGTACTTGACCCATCCAGCGCTAATTTTGTAAATGATTTGCATACGCTTATTAATAACCACACCATGGTAGCTTATACATCGTACAAAAGCAATATAGTTCCCGCTATTTTCGAGCGCGATACAACAGGAGGTAATGTGGTAATTAACTGTGAATACAGTAACGAAACAACTATTTACACGGCACCGTTTGATTTTAACGCGCAGGCTTATAACCGCGAACATACACTGGCCAAAAGCTGGATGAAAACCGCTGCGCTGTATGGTGCCAACAGCCTTATAAATTATGCCGAGGGCTCTGATTATTACAACCTGTTGCTTACCCGCAGCACACCTAATAACAT
>DATGXP010000627.1:0-3158 GCA_035298845.1 Chitinophagales bacterium | reverse complement strand
CTTGCCGAGGTAGACCTGGCCGCTATATGCGGCGAAACCGTTAAGAACCTGGGACCCTTAATACAACAAAAAAAGGTGACCCTTAAGTGCGGTAAGCTACCGGTTATTATTGCCGACCGCGTGCAGATGTTTCAGCTGTTTCACAACCTGGTAGAGAACGCCATCAAGTACAACGAAAGCAAACAGCCGCTTATAAAAATAAGCGCCCGCAAAACCAAAAAGCAGGTGCAGTTATCCTTTGCCGATAATGGCATTGGCATACCGCAGCAATACCACAAAAAAGTGTTTGAACTTTTTCAGCGCCTGCACCCGCGCGAAAAATACAGCGGCACCGGCCTGGGCCTAACCCTCAGCAAAAAAATAGTGGACCGACACCGCGGCAAAATATGGGTGGAGAAGAATAAACCGCAGGGCACTATTTTTCATGTACTGTTGCCGCAGTAATTTCCTCGTCATTGCAAGGAGCGAGGCTCTGCGAGTGACGAAGCAATCCTCCGCTTATAGAACACACGTTTAGCTTTACTCTGTCGCCCGTAGTTCGGGTATTGCTTACAATTCATCTGCCAAATCTTTCCAAGTAGGATTTAGACCATCAATTAAGTCTATCTTCTTTTGACGGCTACCACCTTTAATGCGCTTCTCCTCACTTATGGCATCCTCTATTCTTAAAAAGAAATTATAATATGCCAGCTTGTCGCAATTGTATTTTGCAGTGAAACTTTGAGGGAACTCTTTATTCTTATGCTCCCAAATACGTCCTATAATATTGGATGTAACGCCCACATATAGCACAGTATGGTGCTTATTTGTCATAATATAAACAACACCTCCGCTAATCATCATAGTGGCTAATATATATTAAAACAAAAAAATGCGCGTCATTGCGAACCCGAGGCTTTGCGAGGGTGAAGCAATCCCCTGACTACAGGCGAAACACGTAAAGCTGAACATGGCGCTTCATAGCTGGGAGATTGCTTCGTCGTCCCGACCAGAGCGTCGGAACTCCTCGCAATGACGCGCATGATTTTTTGGAGCAGCCTACTTATACACCTGCCTACGCAATATAGCATACAGCCATACCACAAATAAGCCACCGGCTAAGCTATAGCCAATAAAACTCCATTTGTTGATACCCCACACAAACTGCATCTCCTCAGGGTAATGGCCCAGCAGGGCTATAGAAGAACCAATCATAAGGGCGCAAATGATGTTTACCAGCGATTGACGGGTGCTGATGCTGTCCCACTTTTTAAGTGCATAGCCGTAGCCTTGCAACTCTATTTCGCTGTGCAGTTTTCCCTTGCTTATCTGCTGCAAAATACCGCGCACCTCTACGGGGAAACTGTTTAAGAAACCGGTAAGGTTAGAGAACCGCTGCGAGGCCTCAGCCGCCAGGTTTTCGGGTTTAAGCTGATCGGTAAGCAACTTTTGCCCGTAGGGGCGTATAAATTCGTATGTCTTAAAGTTAGGGTGTAGCTTTTTGCCAATACCCTCCAGTATAGCAAAGGCGCGGAAGATAAGGAACACCCCCCCGGGTACAGTAATATGGTAATCGTACATAACCTTTTGCAGGCGCTGTATCACATCCTGTATCGAGCTTTCGCTTACATCCAGGTGGGCATAGTCTTCTATCAGGTCATTCAGGTCGTATTCAAACTGGCGCATGTCGGTAATGTTGTCCTCTACCGCCAGCTTTTTCAGTTGGGTAGCCATTTCACGCGCATCAAAACGGCTCATGGCTATAAATATACCTGCAAAGGCATACTTGTCTTTCTTCATCAGCTGGCCCACCATACCAAAATCCAGTAGTATAATGGTGCCTTCCTGGTTTACCAATATGTTGCCTGGGTGCGGGTCGCCGTGGAAATAGCCAAACTCAAATATCTGCGACAGGTATATATCCATACCCTTCTCTACTATGCGGGCGGGGCTAAGGCCCCAGGCTTTTAGCTGCTCTACATCGGTAATTTTGCAACCCTTGGCAAACTCCATTATCAGCACTTTGCGGGTACTGAATTCGCGGTAGGCGCGCGGCACATAAAAATCGGTGCGGTGCTTATACGTAGTGCGAAAACGGTCTATGTTCCGCGCCTCATTCTGATAATCCAGTTCTTTGGTAATGGCCCGTTCAAACACACGTACTACCTCTTCGCCGTTCAGCACACCCTGCTTTTTCATATAGCGGTCCATGCGGCGCACGGCCTCCTTTATTATGCTCAGGTCCTGCTCTATTATCTCGGCCACATTGGGGCGCTGCACTTTTACCACCACCTCTTCGCCCGTCAGCATTTTGGCTTTATACACCTGCCCAATACTGGCACTGGCCATGGGCTTTTCAGCAAACTCTTCAAACACTTCCTCCAGCTTCGCTCCTATTTCGCGTTCTACTATTTCTTTAGCTAAGGCGAACGGCACCGGCGGCACCCTGTCCTGCAGCTTTTCAAACTCTTTTACCAGCCCTTCGGGTATTATATCGGGTCGGTTGCTTAGTACCTGCGCCAGTTTAATAAAGGTAGGGCCAAGTTCCTCGGCGGCCATGCGCACACGCTCAAAGCGGGTGTACGACATCACCGGCTTTTCGTCACGCAGCCATTTTATACGCATGCTCTCTGTTACCAGGTTGCGCAGGGTGCTGTTGGCTATAAAATCTTCGAAACCATACTTTATAAGTATGCCCAGAATTTCACGGGTTCTATTCAGGTTTCTAAACGTCTGGTCGAATATCATTTCGGTTTAAAAATAAAAAATGATTTGACAGCCAGTAGGTTTAGAAAAACATTGCGCCAAATTACTTGGTAGCTATTAAATAAAAATGCCGCCCCCGGGGAAGGGAACGGCAATATGTATAGAAAACTATCAGTCGCTAATTAAGCAGTAGCAGTTTCAGAAGCAGCAGCAGCTGGTTTAGCAGCTGGCTTAGCCTTCTTCTTTACTACTTTCTTTTTAGCTACAGCCGGACGGGCAGCAGCCTTAGGAGCAGAAGCACCTTTAACTTTCAACTGACCTTCAAGTTTCTCAATTCTCTTTTGAAGTTTAGACACTTCAGAAGTTGTAAGCTTTACGAATTTGTGAACAGCTTCGTTGTACTTAGCTTCAATCTCAGGGCGGCGAGATTCTACTTTCTTGATAGCTTCGCCTACCAGTTTCTTGCCGTCAGC
>DATGXP010000626.1:0-8731 GCA_035298845.1 Chitinophagales bacterium | reverse complement strand
TATTGTTACAGTAAGCACGCCCTGCGATTTGCATTAAAAGCAAAAGCCCCCGAAGTATATGTCCTTCGGGGGCCGCCCTTTTCAAATCCAACTCACACCAAATATTATCCTCTAAACCCGCCCGCTACCTGTATGCGCTCACCGGTTACCCATTGCGATTCTTCGCTGGCCAGGAACACCGCTACACGCGCTATGTCTTCCGGCTGGCCCAGACGGCCAAGCGGAGTAATAGATACCGCCTGCTTTTGAAAATCGCTGCCTATGAAGCCGGCAGAGTGCGTGCCTTCGGTTTCTACCATGCCCGGTGCAATAGTGTTTACACGGATGCCTTTAGCAGCCAATTCTTTTGATAAAACGCGAGACACTGTATCAAGTGCACCTTTAGTAGCCGAATAAACTACCGATGTAGCCGGTGCGCTTTCGCTAACCACCGAACTGATATTGATTACACTACCGCCTTTATTGCCAAAGTAAGGCAGGGCCTCTTTGGTGGCTAATATGGGCCCTAACACGTTGGTGTTAAACTGGCGGTGAAACTCATCTTCGGTAACAGTTTCCAGCGCATCAAACTGAAATACGCCGGCATTGTTTACCAGCACATCGAGCCCGCCATAGTGCTTTTGGGTTTCTTCAAACAGGCGCTTTACGTCGGCCCCTTTCGATAAATCGCCCTGTACAGCTACGGCGCTACCGCCTTTGCTTTTAATTTCTTCTACCACTTTATCGGCCCCTGTTTTGCTGGTAGAATAGTTTACTACTACGCTGGCACCTTCGGCAGCCATGTTTTTTGCTATTTGGGCACCTATGCCTTTGCTTGCCCCGGTTACAACCACCACTTTTGTTTTTAACTTGCTCATAATGTTTTTTGTTTTTAGAAATGAGGTGCAATTGTATTCCTTTAGTATCTTTGCCACAAGTATGCACTTTTTAGTGCCTTATGCACTAAAAGGATACTATTATTGATAATCAATGATTTAAAAGTTTGCTAATGAATGTGAAAACGGATACGCCCTGCATTTGCACAGTAGATTATGCCTTTAGGCGCATAGGGGGCAAATACAAAGGCCGCATATTATGGTACCTGCACGATAAGCAGGTACTGCGCTACGGCGAGCTGCGCCGCGCAGTAATGAACGCTACGCCAAAGATGCTTACACAAACTCTGCGCGAGCTGGAAGAAGACCAGCTGATAGAACGAAGGGTTTACCACGAAGTGCCTCCTAAGGTAGAATATTACTTAACCGATACAGGCAAGGAGCTTATACCATTTATAAGACACCTGCATGAGTGGGGCGCCAGGCAAATGAAAAAAGAGGTGCAGGCTATTTAAAAATAAAAGGCCCCGGTTCCTCCGGGGCCTAAACCAACAACACACTAAAGCTAAATTATTTTGCAGGCATGCTTACTGCATCTGTTACATGTATCACGCCATTGCTTTGGTATACATCGGGTATGGTTACATAGGCTTTATTGCCTTTGGCGTCGATTATGGCCACCTTATTGCCTTCTAATTTGGCGGTTAGCGTTTCGCCATTAACGGTGGTTAACTCTGCCTTACCATCGCCTTTTTTAATCATATTCAGCAGCATTTTTGAGTCTACATTGCCTGCCACCACGTGGTAGGTAAGTATTTTGGTAAGCGTTGCCTTGTTCTCAGGCTTTACCAGCGTCTCTACAGTGCCCTTAGGCAGTTTGTCGAACGCTGCATTGGTAGGCGCAAACACAGTAAACGGCCCCGCACTGCTAAGTGTTTCTACCAGGCCGGCCGCCTTAACTGCTGCTACCAAAGTAGTATGGTCTTTACTGTTCATCGCATTTTCTACAATGTTTTTAGATGGGTACATCGCTGCACCGCCCACCGTTACCGTTTTCTCTTTCATGCCCTGGGCATTCATTACTTGTGTGGCCATTATTGTTACCACTGCTATCATTATTACACTTTTCAACTTTTTCATATTTGCTTTTTTAAAGGTTATAAATAATGTAAACAGTTACGCAGACCATTTTGTTCCGGTTCATTTGCAGAGCATAGAAAATTACCGGTACTTATTCACAATTTTTTCGAAACAGGCTTAGTGATCCAAACCTTACCGGTTACCGTAAATGTGGTTGTAGTTATTAATTAACCTAACCCCCAATAACATGCAACCAACGGAATTATTAAAACCCGGAATTAATACGGCAAGTGATCCTAAATGAAACAAAACGCGTAAGTAGTTGTTATATAAAATATCGTTCTTTTTCTTTCCATAATGTGGGTTAAATAGGTCAGAGGCAGGATTTTTTTGCCTCTGACTCTTCCCGCCACATGGTTTAATAGAATATATTTGGAAGTAAGAACACACTATCTGGACCAGTCAAAAAAATATACCGAAGAGTTTCTGTACTCCGGCTTGCGCAGCAAAAGCAAGCAGGCGTTTGAGTATTTGTATGATAATTACAGCCCCGCATTATATGGTGTTATCTTCAACATCATCCGCAACGAGGAAGCCAGCAACGATGTGCTGCAGGAAGTATTCGTAAAAATCTGGAATAATTTCGATTCGTACGACCCCGAGCGCTCCAGGCTTTATACCTGGATGATGAATATAGCCCGTAACCACAGTATAGATAAGTTGCGCTCTAAGGCCATGAAAGCAGACCGTGAGCTAAAGAACGATAAGGACTTTGTAAAAACCTCATCCGGGGCTTCTATGCCTTTTGTAGATGGTATTGGCGTTAAAAAGTTAGTAGATGAATTGGAGAAGGAACAAAAAGACATTATAGAGCTATTATATTTTCAGGGCTTTACACAAAGCGAAGCCGCAGAAGAATTAGATATACCTTTAGGCACTGTAAAAAGCAGGGTGCGTTTGGCTATGAATAAACTAAGAAAACATTTTATATAAAGTGGATGCAAAACAACTCATAGAATCCGGTTCGCTCGAACTATATGTGATGGGCTCGCTACCTGCCGAAGAAATGAAGCAGATAGATGAGTTGCGGAAACATAACAAGGAGGTAAATCTTGAAATTTTCAGGATTGAAAACGCCCTTGAAGAGTTTGCTTTTGCCCAGGCACGTAAACCAAAACCCGAACTAAAAGAAGAAATTGCAAAACGTATTGGCCTTGGTTTAGAGTTAGATTTAGAAACAGAAGATGTAAAGAGCATTATAGTACACCTGCGCCCTGTGCTGCGTTTTGCAGCGGCAGCCGGCGTGGCCCTGGTTGTAATATTTGCGGCCACCACAGGTTATTTTTACTCGCAGTATAACTCGGCTAATAATGAGTTGGCTAGCCTGCGCCAGCAACAAAGTGTATTGGCACAGCAAACCAAATTTGTAACCGAAGAGAACCAGAACATTAAAAACCAGCTGGCTGTGGTTTCCAATCCGGCTAACCAGCAGGTAGTTTTAAAAGGCCTGCCTATTTCGCCCGAAGCCAAAGCTGTAGTTTATTGGAATAAAACCACCGGAAGCGCTTATATTAATTGCGCCGGTATGCCAGAGGTGGCAGAGAACGAACAGTTTCAGCTATGGGCTATTGTAGATGGCAAACCGGTAGACCTGGGTGTGCTGGATAAAAACTGCAGCATATCGCATATGAAAGATGTAACCGGGGCCGTTGCCTTTGCTATTACACTTGAACCGCTTGGCGGTAAACCGACACCTACTATGGAGAAGATGTATGTAATGGGGGCTGTGTAATTTACTTCGCTCTGCTTTTCTTCCGCATTTTGATGTTCACCAGTTCCACTATCAGCGAGAAGAATACCGCTACGTAAATAAACGCTTTGTTTACGTGTATATCAAAACCTTCCAGTATCAGCGTAAAGCCTATTAATATCAAAAACGAAAGGGCTAACATTTGCAGGGTAGGGTATTTGTTAACCACATTGCTTATTACGCCGCTAAAACGCATCATTATCAGCATAGAAATAATGACTGCAAAAATCATCACCATTACATGCTTGGATAAACCAATGGCGGTAAGTATCGAGTCGAATGAAAACACAATGTCAATCAGTATTATCTGTATAATAACGGCAGAAAATACAGCTTTGGCTTTTACTACTTTCTCTTCGTGAGAGCCGCCAACTTTCTCATGTATTTCGGAAGTTGACTTGGCTATAAGGAACAAGCCACCCACAATTAATATCAAATCTTTAAAACTTACAGCTGCCGAGGCGTCGGGTTCGTGTACGCCCATTTGCTCAAGCAGCCCCACAATAGGCAAATGGAAAAGAGGTTCGGTAAGTCCAATAATATAGGAGATAAAGCATAGCAATATAATACGTACACCCAGCGCGCAAGCCATACCTATGGTGCGCGCTTTTTTCTGTTGGCCTTCGGGTAACTTATTGGCTACCAACGAAATAAAAATAACGTTATCTACCCCCAATATAATCTCAAGAAAAGTTAAGGTAAGCAAGCTTACCCAGGTGGCGGGCTGCGTAAAAATTTGAATATCGAAATCCATAGTGGGGCGAAAATATAAAAAGGCGCAGATTGGAGGGCTGTAACCTTTATAAAAGCGAATTATATATCTGGTAAATGCCTTTTTGCAGGGAGGCAATCTGGCTTTCGAGCTTTTCGGGCGACCGGAGAGTGCCTTCCTTTTGCTTTATCAATTTGCCTATGCAGTCAATGTTTCGCCCGGTGCAAACATCAGCGGTTAAGAATTTTAAAGATGAAATGGGGATAAAGCTATGTGGCTTCTATTTCGCGGTACTGGGTATATACAAGCGCAGCGCCCAAACATAACACCGCGCCAACAATACCACTTAAGCGGAGGCCTAAATCGTTGCCGGGGTCTTTACCATACAAGGTAAGCATGGCAAATACCATAATACCCAGCGTTTGCCCGAATTTTTGAAATAAAGCCCGCATACCAAAATACATACCCTCATTATTCTGTCCGGTGCGTTTGGTGTCTTCGTGGGCTATGTCGGCTATTACCGTATTGGGCAATATGCCAATGAATGAATCGGGAACACCAAACACCACCATCAGCATTACACCCTGTGCTACCAACCCAAACGGAAAACGCCCCAGGTTATAAATGCAGGCAAACACCACTACCATACCCAGAAAAGAAGCAATCATCATTCGCTTTTTGCTGAACTTTTTTTCGGCAATGTTTACTACAGGGTAAAAAATTAAGGTAACCACCACCATTACACCCATTAAAATAGTACCGGTGCTTTCTTCCAGTAGAAGCAGCGACCGGGTGTAATACATTAAACCGGTGGTTATAATACCTATACTCATAAAGTAAGCACTATCGGTAATAGCAAACACCAGAAAATTGCGGTTACGCAAAGCCTTGCCCAGCGATGTAAGTATAGATTCTTCGTTAACTGCGGGCCGGCAATATTTTTTCTCGCTAATGGCAAAGGCGGGCAGGGCCATGGCAAAGGCCCCTATTACATTCATAAATATAATGGCGTATTGCAGGCTTTGCATGCGCGAGGTAAGTGCAAAGATGCCGGCAAAAAAATCGGCGAACATGGGTGTAACAGCGCTAAACGCAGCACCTATAATAAAACCGGTAGACTGGGCCGTGCTCAGGTGCATTTTGCCGCCCTCGTAATGGCCTAGCTCGGCTATAAGCGCATTGTGCGGAATTACATACAAGCCAAAGAAAAAATAGTAGAACACCTGCACGCCGGCCAACCAAAAAATATTACTGGTGCTTTCGGCATGCACCGGTGGAAAGAATAGCAGAATAGCAAAAAAACTCATAGGCAACACCGACCAGCGCATAAGCGGAATCCGCCGCCCCAAAGGGTGTTTGCTGCTATCGCTAAACTGTGCTATCAGCGGGTCTACCACCGCATCAAATAATCTGCCGCCGGCCAGTATAATGGCAATTATATTAAACACACCCAGGTATACACTTTGCGATACCAGGTTAGTCATGCCCGAGTTGTTGGGCGGCAAATAAAAATAGAGCAGGTAAACAGTAATGATGTTTATAGACAAACTCCAGCCAAAACCGCCAATGCCGTAATAAACAAGTTTTTGTAAGGGAATGCGTGCCGGTGGATGCATGGGTGTAAGTTATTAAATTGTAATAAAGAGGCGGAAATACGATGGATGGCAAAACACACGCGTTAAATTTTCGGATGTTGCGATAAGGGTTTATTTTTATGCCAAACAATAGCGATATGAAAACAGCGTATACTCCCCATTTGTTTTTGCTGGCCATCATTCTTTTTTTCAATACAGCGGCCAGCGCCCAGTTTAAATCGGATAACAGCAATTCCATGGTAGCGGTGTTGGGCAAGGAGGCCGGCAGTGCCGAAATGAATGATTTAAAAACATCTCATAAACTTGAAGCGGCTAACGATGCGCATTATATTTCAAGCGCCGGTGTAGAGCTGCTGCTGCGCAACGGCAAGGTTAACGAGGTGCGCTTGTTTAATAAAAGTGCTGCTTATGGCGCATTTAAGGGCAAGCTACCCAATGGCCTTGCATTTGGTATGGGCTCGGGCGATGTAAAACGCCTGCTGGGCAAACCTACCGAAAGTTATAACAATGGCTACTGCGAGTTTGAGTTCCCGGCTTACATCATCAGCTGCTGGTTCGATGGCGGCGTGCTTAGCCAGGTGGGGCTTTCGGCACGTTAAACAAAGTCTATGTGCAGAGTAATAACGGTTCCGTTCATCTTCTTTTTAATACTCACTTCTGTTACGGGTTGCAAAAAGCTGGATAAGCTTACGCAGTTCAATATGGATTATGAGAGCGAAATTATCTATAGCGCAGGATTGCCCGTAAACCTGCCGGTTAATATCTCTACGCCCGATATGGTTACAAACTCCGAAGAGGAGTTTGCCCTTAACGATACCCGCAAAAATTTAATTGAAAGCATTAAGCTTACGCAACTGCGCCTTAATATTACCGCCCCGGCGGGCAAAACCTTTTCGTTTTTAAAAGAGGTGCGCGTGTATGTTTCGGCCCCCGGTTTGCCAGAGATAGAAGTAGCCAATAAACTAAATATAGACAATGCCAGCAGTAGCGAATTACAACTTACCGTATTCGATATAGAACTACAGGACTATATTAAAGCAGATAAATTTTCGCTGCGCGTAGCCAGCACTACCGATGAAATATTAACCTCGCAGGTTACCGTTCATATCTACAGTAACTTTTTTGTAGATGCCAAAATTTTTGGGATATAACGCATTCGATCGCCCGTTAAATTCTGGTTAATCCCATTATTAATTCTGCTTTAATCCTAATTTCCGATAATGAAAAAGCAAATACTGATACTGGGAGGAACCATGTTTGTAGGCCGCGCCGTAGTAGAAAAACTGCGCACCCTGCCCGATTATGAAATCACCCTCTTCAATCGCGGTAAATCGAATGCCGGATTATTCGATGATATAAAACAACTGCACGGCAACCGCGAAACCGACGATATACTGCAGGTGTGTAACCAGCACTGGGATTGTGTAATAGACTTCAGCGGCTACTATCCGGTAACGTTTGAAAAATTGCTGCATGATTTATATGACAAGGTGGGCCGGTACATTTTTATTTCTACCATATCAGTATACGAGTTAGAAAAATTTAATGGACGCCCCATTACCGAAAACGACGAAATACATTATTGCAGTGAGGAGCAGAAAATAAGCAAACTGCCCGATGCTTACGGTGAAAAGAAAGCCGAAATGGAAAGGGTACTGCTTCGCCAAACCGGGCTTGACAAAATAATACTGCGCCCAAGTTTTATATACGGCCGCTACGATTGGACCGAGCGCTTTTACTACTGGCTGTACCGGGCTAAGTTTTTAGATAAGATACTTATACCCGCCAATTTTAAGTTGGTGCTAACCTATGCCGACGATTTGGCTACTGCTATTGTAAACGCCATAAAGGTGAAGGAGCATAAAACCATTTACAATACAATATCAGAAAGCGGCATACCGGTAAAGCAGGTGGTAAATGATGCTGCTGCCCTGCTGAACAGCAAAGTAGAATTTGTACAAGCAAACGATGAGTTAACGGAAAAAGGCCAGGTGCATCAATCTGCTTTTCCTTTATACGTTCCGTTTGATTTTAGTATAGAGGGCAGCCAGTGGCTAAAGGATTTTAATGTGCTGCCCACCGGTTTCGAAAACTCATTAAAGGAAACGATTGCTTACCACGATAGCTTGAACTGGGCACATCCTAAGGCAGGTATGACGGTAGAGGAGGAGCGGGAGATAGTGGGCAAGTAGTTTACTCCAGCTCACTCGCCTTCACCTTTATTACACCGGTAATGTGCTTAATGGTGTAGTCGCTGAAATTTTCGTTGGCTATCATGCCGTTGCCGTAAAGTATTTCATCGGCGGTAGAAATTTTTACAAAAGAGTTAGAATAGATAATCTTCTTCTCTTCGTCCCAAATCAACTCATCGGTGTTTAGCACCTCGCCTTTGTTGTTCACTACCACTACACTATCACGTGCGGTCATGGTGTGGCTGTTTTCTACCGCAGTAGCTGTGCGCGATGTAAGGGTGCTTTCAATTTCGTGTGCGTTGTTATAAAACAAAATCTTAAACCCATCGGGAAACTCCAGGTAAGGTTTTTCGGTATTGAAACGCGTAGCGGTGGGGCCCATTGCCTGTATGCGCACCACCCCATTATCGCTGTAGTTTATCACTACATCTTTGCCCTTTTCAATTTTTACGTTAGCCCGCGATACTATCTGGTTAACTTCTTCAATGCTATTGTTGCACGAACAAAGAAATAAGACCGCGGACAGA
>DATGXP010000625.1:0-11233 GCA_035298845.1 Chitinophagales bacterium | reverse complement strand
ACCCAGTGTATTAAACGACATGCGAATATTTGTCTGCAGGTAGCTATTCAGCCTGTTTTGGTGTATGGCATTTAACTCGCCCAGCATAAACTTCAATATCGCATCAAAACGCTTTACATTGTAAATGGTGCGGCTGTTAATCCGCCGCATTTGCAGGTAAACAGTTTCACGGATTGGTTTGCGGTGCGCTTCATCAAACTTTGGATGTTCCACCAGTCGCTGAATAGAGTCGATCATTTTAAAATAAACCCTGCCGGCATACGCTGTTAACACACTGTCGCCAAGGTCTACCCTGCCATCGCGCACATCATCAAACAAATCAATTTTATCCTGGTAGTCATCAATATAGTAATCCGGCTTTTTAATATTGCTTATTATAGAATCTTTTGCAGAGGCGTAAGATGCTATACATAAAACACAAAATATAGCCGGCAGGAAAAGCCGCCGGCATACAATAGCCAAATACCCTTTTGTTTTCATAACATCTCTATGTGGGTTCATCATCTTCATTACACGCCAAGTATTTTATAGTACGCCCTTATAAATATTGCTCCCAGGTTTTTATTGGGGGGTATATAATCGCCGAAGTATTGATTGCTGCTAAGCTTATCGCGCATCTTATCCCAAAAGTCATTCCACACTATATCCTTGCCATTGCGAATGTTTTCATTCAGCGAATAGATCATAGCATCGTTAACTGTTTTTGTGCCAATTTGCTTGGTAGAAATAATATGTGCCTCGGGGGCATTCTCCAGCGCAATAGGTAACTTATAAAAACCACCGCACGAGCCTACAAATATAAGGCGTGCAGAAGCCGGTACTTTTTCAAGTGTCGATTCCGTATGGAAACTATGGCCCCGGTGCACAATAACTGTGGGCGTATAGTTCTTCTCTTTAAAATAAGCATCTATAGCGCTTATGCCATTCTCCTCAAACTCGGGCTTATTGGCAAATATCTCTACCAGCTTGCCCTGTTGCGAGTAAATGCGCACATAACTATTGCGGTCTTCTACCGCCCAGGCTCCCTGATTTTTGTAGGTGTTTATAAAATTGATATATGAGCTGCGCCCATCATCGTCATTATAAAAATACATCTGCTCTATACAATTACCGTTGTTGCTAAACAAGGCGGTTGAAGCCAGCGAGGCTACCGGTGATATTTTAAACTGTCTCGAAACAGTTTTGTACCAGCTTGTTTCTGTTTTTGCATTACCCGATATCATACTTGACAATACACCGTAAATAGAAATGCCTACCTGGTTACTATCGCGCCTTACCCGGTCATATTCGCTTTTAATATTTGATTGCAGCAACGTTAGTAACTGGTTATCATTAATATTTGAAACCGACTCCGCAATCAAAATTATGCCCGAAAGGTTATCCTGCTGTTTCTCAAGGTTAGATGTATACGCCAGAAACAAATCATTTTTTGCCTGCGGCGAAAACTTGGCGAGAAATTCCTTGATAGTGCCAAAGTTAGAGCATAGCGAAATAAAATCGCGGAACTGGTTATGATTTACCGACCTCAGGAAATCATCCCCGTCATTATTAGGCAGTTTTTGCATAAACCTGTTAAACAAGCCATTGAATGTAGAAGTGAAAACTTCATCGCGGCCATATAGCATAAGAAAATAAAGCTCGGCACTACCAAAGCCCTCTACCGAATAAAAGGGCTGGGTGCCGCCGGTAGCTATTTTGTCGTTTATCTCGCGTATAAAGCGCAGGCTGTAGTCGCGCATTTCGTGATTGATGCTATAGCTGCCCACGTAATCCGTGCGCGAAATAATTTTAGCCATGGCGCTAAACAGCCGGTTGGGGTCGTTGCTTATAGCTATTGCCTCTTGCGGCGAAAGACCGTTCTTAACAATATCATCTAATAGCAAAAGAGGTTTGCTATGATAGCCCAGTTGTGGGTTTATCTCCAGTATTTTTTTTACCACCGGATTTTTGCTGTACTGCAAAATATAGTTTACCGGGTGGGTGTTGTTATACAAATACCGCTTAACCGATAGGGGAGCATTAATGGCGCATAGCTCCAGGATTTTAAGGCTGAAGCGCTTGTGCTTGTAGCTGTCAATTTTTTTAAAAAGTTCGTCTGGCTCTTTTTGGGCTGCGTACACCAAAATTTCTTCGCTGTAATCTTTCTCGATAAACGACGGGAAACTATGAAGTGTACTTAAAATGTTTTTCTTCAAAGCAATAATGGTGCGTGTACGGTCATCCAGCACAATATTTACCGGCTCTGGTGCGGGCTCTGGCTCCGGTGCCGGTACCGCCACAATATCAGCTGTTTCTTCGGCCGATGTAACGGCTACAGGCGTGGCTGGCGAAGTACCCGATACTGCCTGTATCTTTTTAGGTTCCACCCATTCTTTCATCTTCTCCGGCCGCGCAATAGGGGAATCGTCATCAGTATTGTCCGGTGAAACAGGCCGCGAGGGTTGCACCTTCGCCATTTCGTTTATAGCACGGTCTTCGGGCTCGTTATTCGTTATGGGATTATCTTTGGCAAAAGTGCGGAATGGTGGAAACAGGTTCTCTTTTTCTTCAAGCGATGAGAGCGCCAGCAGGTAATCTTTCTTTTCATCATCTACCAACCCCAGAATTTTATCCAGCATCAGGTTTTTATCGCAGTGAATGATAAGGTCTTTAAGTTTCTGCTTATCCAGCGATGCTATCATTACGCTGCTGATAGGTATATCCGTAGATTTCTTTTTCAATATATCCAACAGTACCTGGAAATTTTTAGCGGTGGTTTCTTTGTATCCATAGCTTAGCAGCACAAACATTTCTTCGGGGCTGCGGTTTTTAAACGACTCGAAAGTGTAAGTCGCACTCAATGCTTCCTGGTTTATTTTACGCATCGCATCTACACTGTAGGTATTTAAATACCGGTAAATGGAAAATGTAACGTTGCTTTCGTATTGCATCGATATCTGCACCAATAGCCGGAATAACTGGTCGGGCTTATTACCAATAGAGTCGGCTGTTTCTACACTCATATTGCCATTCACAATTTTATCTAGCAGCAAATACGCGCGCGATTTTTGACCGAACCGGGCGTATATTTCAAATGATTTGCGCACAAAGGGGTCTTTGCTTTGGCGCAGCAGGCTATTAACAGGGCCGGGGCTGGAATAATATCTCTTAGCCGACTCCGGCGAAAGCTTTACAGATTTTTCTAACAGGCGCAGGGCAAAACGCCGGTCGTCAAATTCTTCGGTATACCTGAAAATATCATCCGGGTGATCTTTAAGATAGTCGGTCAAAAAATCTTCGGCTATGGTATCGCTGGGTATTAGCCGCGCCGCTTTTATAGAAAATGCCGAATACCGTTTAATATTCCGCTGCAACTCATCTTGCTGGTCCCACTCAATCATAAGCGGGTAATAACTAAGCACGGCCAGGTAAGTACCCGATTTAAGGTAACTGTCAGAGTAGTAGCGGTTAATATTGGTAAGAAACAATTGAAGCCGCGTAAGGTAAAGATTGCGTTTTGCGGCTATTACATTTTGGTCTTGTATAAACTGGGTCAGGCTATCTACCAGCACAAACAGTCGGCTATCGGCACTGCGGTAATCGTTAGCTATGCGGCTTTTTTCAAAATTTATGCGCTGTAGCAGTATGTTTTTTTCAGATTCATAAAGGTCTGTCGCAGAGTCGCCCTCCCAATGGGCAGTAGCCATGGCACAAGCGCTTACAAACAGCACCAGGCAGAGAAGCAATATTTTTCTAAACCTCAGCAATTTAATATTCGGTAGATTTGACTATACTTAAGGTAGTAAATATTATACGTAACAATTTCAAAAAGGTATTTTGACGCCTAAAACATTTAACATGAGAGCAATAGCTGTCCTTTTTTCTGTTTGCTTATTAACATTTGCTTTAAGTAGTTGCCACTTAAAGGAAAAACGGGCCAAAGAATATCACGATACCATTTTACAAAAGGTGCAGGCTGTAATTGACAACTCGCTGGAATATGGTGACGCCTTGCAGAGTTACGAAAAAAACCGTGCCCTGCAATCGCAGCAGAAGTATTTAACCATGGTTAACGAAACTATGGCCAAAATAGAGGAGATGAAAGATTTTGAGGGCGATACCACCCTGCACGTATACTCCAGGGAGCTATTGGCATTTTATAAAAAGACACTGGAGAAGGAGCATGGGCCATTTTTACAGGCGGTAACGGCAGATGCATTTTCTGATGAAGAAAAACTTATAGCAGATTCGCTTACCGGCAAATTTGCAATGGACGAGAACCTATACTGGGAGCGCTTTAACTGGGCCGAAAGAAAATTTTACAAAGAGGAAGATATTGCGCTGGTAGAGAAGTAAATAAGTAGCTTAATTCAGGCTTGCCCTGTTTTTATCATAAGGCATAAATACAAAGCTGGTAGCGCCTTCTTCAGCCACAAACACGCACATAAATTCTGTAGGGTTTTTATAGGCCTTGATAAAATCCTGGGCTTTATCTTTTGCTACTACATTTTTAGTCACAAACTCTTCCAGGTGCGAGGCGTTAAAATTCCAGCTGATGTCAAAATCAGCACGGCTGACTATTGGCAAGCCCAGGTCTACATCATTCTCTCCCCGGGTAGCTACAAAAATCGGATATTTAGTTACATCGCCCCTTACCATACCTGCCGATATCTGCCGGATGTAGTCGCGGCAAATTTCCAGGTCGTCGTGTAGAGAGCGGTATATTTCTTCGTCAAGCGCCATAAATGTGTTTAAGCATATTACAAGTTTAAGGCGAAAAGTGTAATTACAAAATTTGCCCTGCTAAATATCAGGCGTATAGTTTACAGCATTAACAACCTACACGGTATGGATAGCTGTTTTGTATATTATCTCACACTTAAGTTTCAGAAGTTGAAAACTTTACCTTGGTTTGCGGTGTGAGCAACCTCCATTTAAAAAAATCGCTGGGACAGCACTTTCTGCACGATGAAAGCATTTTGCAGCGCATAGCCGATGCCATTGGCGATATGAGCCCCTATAAAACAGTAGTAGAAATAGGCCCCGGCATGGGCGCCATGACCAAATACCTGCTGCAACAAAAGCACCCCGAGTTTTATGTAATAGAACTGGACGACCGCTGGGCCGAACACCTGAAAAATGCCTACCCGGCACTGCGCGGCAAAATAATACACCAGGATTTTTTGCAGGTAGATTTAGGCTTTCTGCAGTACCCAGCTCATGTAGTAGGCAACTTTCCTTACAACATCTCATCGCAGATTGTGTTCCGCATAATAGATGAGCGGGAAAAGGTAAAGACCATGACCGGTATGTTTCAAAAGGAAGTGGCGCTGCGTATTGCTGCCAAACACGGCAGTAAAGACTACGGTGTTACCAGTGTGCTTACACAGGCTTATTACGATTGCCATTATCTGTTTGATATACCACCCGAATGTTTCAATCCGCCCCCTAAAGTAATGAGCGGTATTATACGGTTGGAGCGTAAAGCCGAGCAAGGCTTGCCCTGCGATGAAGTATTGTTTAAGCGGGTGGTAAAGGCCGCCTTTAACCAGCGCCGCAAAACACTGCGCAATAGTTTGAAAGACCATATCTACGGAAAGGACATTTCAGATAATGAAGTATTTAACCTCCGCCCCGAGCAAATTTCGGTAGCGCAGTTTATGGACCTGACCAACCTGATACAAAACGGTAAATAAGCATTGATTATCCAAAACGCCCATGTATGAAACAAAAGTTAACCGCAATAGCTCTGCTGTTTTTATTACTTACACTTTCAGGTTGCTTTGGAGTAGAAGAAAAGATATTGATACATAAGGATGGCAGTGGCGAGTTCACCTTAAGTTTCGATATAACCCAAACCACTAGAAAAATGGTGTTCCTCCTTGAAAAAATGAACACTGCTATGAGAAAAGATAGTACTTCTCCCACTATGCGCAAAGAAGATCTTTGGGAAAAGGCAAGGGAAGACCAAATGGTCAAAATGAATGAAAAAATGCCATTGAAAGAAACCTGTGTAATACTTAACGGACTTAAAGGGATAAGCCAGTCGCGTCATTACACCGATACTACAAACGGAAAATTTGCTATGGGTTTAACCTTTAAGTTTACCAATATAGCCGCACTTAACAAAGCATTAAAAACAGTTTTAGGAGTGAAGAAAGACCCTACCAGGTTAACTTTCCCTGCCCCCGTTTACACTTTAAAAGAGGGTATACTTATCCGTGAAGTGACTAAAAAAGATGTAGCTACTTTTCTAAGCGATTATAGTGCTGATGACAAACTTAGTAAAGCGATGATGAAGGATTTTAAATATGTGGTTGTTGTGCAATCAGATAATGACATAAAGGCCGCTGCCGCCGGGGGAGCCAGCACTACTTTTGCAGGTAAGCAGGCCACATTAAACTATAAGGCACTCGAAAATCGCGATGAGATAAAAAACACTAACATGCATGGCGAGGTGCAGGTTTATTAATTAAAAGACAATAAGTGTCAACCATGGCCCGCAAAATTCTTATTACCGATGACCTCCACCCGCTCTTACAGCAGGGCTTAGAGCAGGATGGCTTTACAGTTGATTACCGACCTGCTATTACTGAAAAGGAAGTGCTGGAAATAATAGGTGATTACGAAGGGCTGGTAATAAACAGCAAGGTGTATGCCGGTAAAGAATTGCTGGATAAAGCAACCCAACTAAAGTTTGTCTGCCGCGCGGGTTCGGGCTTAGAGGTAATTGATTTGCCCTATGCCAAAGAAAAAAACGTAGCGGCGTTTAACTCACCCGAAGGAAACCGCAATGCAGTGGCTGAACAGGCGCTGGGTATGTTGCTCAATCTGATGAACAACATAAGCAAAGCGCATTATGAAGTGCGCAACAAACAATGGATACGCGAGGCCAACCGTGGGCACGAACTGGCAGGCAAAACAATTGGTCTTATTGCCTTTGGACATACTGCACAGGCCTTTGCTAAAATACTTCGTGGCTTCGATGTAAAAGTGTTAGCCTACGATAAATACAAAACCGGCTTTAGCGATGGCTTTGTTACTGAAGCCACGTTAGATGAGATATATAAACAGGCCGAAATTGTAAGCGTGCACCTGCCACTTACCGATGAGACTAAATACATGATTGATTACGGCTTTCTGTCATCGTTCCACCGACCTTTCTGGCTGATAAATACAAGCCGGGGCAAAGTACTGCGCACAGCTGATTTAATTAAAACTTTAGAAGAAGGCAAGGTAATGGCTGCTGCACTGGATGTGTTGGAAAATGAAAAACTGGAAACACTTAGCGCTAATGAGCAAGAAGATTTCGGGCAGTTAATTCAGCACAACCGTATTCTGCTTACCCCTCACATAGCCGGCTGGACACATGAAAGCAAAAGAAGAATTGCTGAGGTGTTGCTGGAGAAGATCAGGAAGGTGTATAGCCGTAATTAATGCTTCTTTATGCATTATTCATCCAGCCTACATTATATATTACTATAAATCAGAACTGCATCTAACATAATAAGGAGACCTACAACCTTGTAAATGTTTGGCCAGTATCTATATGGAATAAACATAAAAGAGGATGTTGAATCGAACGCATCATCCTCATCAGTTTTGATAAGACCACACCCATAACCTGCTAAAATCAGAGCAATTCCTCCAAGAAATTTAAAAAACTCATCGTGCACCTCAAGCTTCAACCAAGTGATTATACCAGCGCCGAGAGCAAACGTAGCTATAACTGAAATAACGCCTATAGCTATAACAAGAAAACCATTTCCTCTTGCTTCAATCATGATATGTAAACAGCTGTTAGTATAATTACAGCAACCCGCTGATAATGCTATCTATACTTAAGCCTTGCGCTTCTGCCTTGTAGTTTTTGAAAACACGGTGGCGGAGTACCGGTAAGGCTACCTGCTGCACATCTTCAATATCGGGTGAGTATTTGCCACGCACGGCTGCGTTGCACTTAGCACCCAGCACCAGGTATTGTGAAGCACGTGGGCCTGCACCCCAGCTTATGTAGTCGTTAACCGATTTAGGTGAATTAGGCTGGTTAGGGCGTGTGTTGTTTACCAGTTTAACGGCATACTCCAATACATTATCGGCTATAGGTATGCGGCGCACCAGCTGTTGGAAATAAAGAATTTCGTTGGCCGTCATTCTTTTCTCTACAGTGGCTTTGTGGCCGGTGGTGGTATTTTTTACTACGCGTATTTCTTCTTCGTAAGTAGGATAATCCAGGTTGATAGAAAACATAAAGCGGTCCAATTGCGCCTCGGGCAATGGATAGGTTCCTTCTTGCTCTATCGGGTTTTGCGTAGCCAACACAAAGAAAGGCAGGTCAAGCTTATGCCTTGTGCCGGCTATGGTTACGCTGCGCTCCTGCATCGCTTCAAGCAAGGCCGACTGTGTTTTAGGCGGCGTACGGTTTATTTCATCGGCCAGAATGATATTGGCAAACACCGGCCCGCGGTTAAAGCGGAACGCGCGGTTCTCGTCCAGAATCTCAGAGCCCACTATATCGCTCGGCATCAAATCGGGCGTAAACTGTATACGGTTAAAGCTAAGGTCCAGCACCTCGGCAATGGTATGCACGGTAAGGGTTTTAGCCAGGCCGGGAACACCTATCAGCAGGCTGTGCCCATCGCTGAAAATAGAGATAAGAATGTTCTTCACTACCTCATCCTGTCCTACTATTATTTTGGCAACCTCGTTACGCAGGTCGGTAAACTTTTTAGCAAAGGCGTCTAACGCTTCAACATCTGAATTATACATGCTATTCAATTAAATTATGGTTCTTACTACAATCAGCTTCTACAAAGAAATAAAATTCGCATTCAAATTTTGCCGGTTCCTAATCTACCCACTTCTCCAGTTGCGGGCACTCTTTCATCGATTCATCTATACGCACGTAGTTCTTGCTGCGGTGTAGTTTCATCCAGTCTTCCAGCGCTTTTTGCTGCTTCTCGGCTTTGGCAGCGGCCTGTATTTTCGAGTAATCTTCATCCAGGCTGGCCGGGTGCGGCTTGCTTTCGCTCTTTAGCCATATAATCCTGAAGCCCTGTTTCTGTTCACCGGTGCGGTCCTGCAGGGTGTGGGGCAATACATCGGAGTATTCGCCCACCTTCATACGGTCTATGGTAAAAATAAGGGTACCGTCAATATCGGCTTTCTCAAAATAGGTGGTACCGGTTTTGCCGTTAGTCATTAGGCCTCCAATACTCTTCGATTGTTCATTGTCTGAATATTGGTTTACCGCCTCGCGCCAGGTTAATGAGTCTACACGCAGTTGGTGCAGTATGCTGTCCATACGGTCGCGCACTATAGCTAAGTCGAAACGCGTAATTTTTGGTTTAATCAAAATGTGACGCGCCTTTAATTTATCGCCGCGCTTTTCATCTACTATTATCAAGTGGTAGCCGAAAGGGGTTTCTACCACATCGCTCAGTTCGCCTTCTTTCAGTTTATAAGCTACCGCCTCAAACTCCGGCACCAGTTCGCCACGCTCTATCATACCCAGGTTACCACCGTCCAGGTATGAACCCGGGTCTTCGGAATATTGTATCGCCTTTACCGAAAAATCAGCCCCCTGTGCTATATCGTTTCGTATACCTTCTATCTTTTTTCGGGCGTTATCTTTCTCCTGCTGGCTCACCTTGGGCATCATTACTATTTCGCCCAGCTCCAGCTCTGAGTTAAAATACGGCACACTATCTTTAGGTATCTTTTCAAAAAACTCTTTCACTTCGGCCGGCGATACTTTTAAACCCGAAAAAGCCTTGCCCTTCATTTTATCGCTCAGCAACTGCTTCTCTATATCGCCTTTAAAATCGTCTTTCAATTCGATGATAGACTTGCCATAGTACTCTTCCAGTTTTTCTTTGCTGCCAAATACCGAGATGAAGTATTTAATACGGCGGTCAAGCTCGGCATCTACTTCTTCGGGTGTAGTGGTTACGCTATCCAACATAGCCTGCGACAGGAACAAACGCTCCAGCAGCAGGTTATCGAAAATTACACAGCGCATACTTGGGTCTACCTCGCCCTGGTTTTGCGATGCCATTTGCTGCAGCTGCGCCTCTACCTCTGAGCGCAGGATAATATTATCGCCTACTATAGCCACCACCTTATCTATTTGGGTGGGTTGGGCAAAACCGGCTGCCGATAGCAACATAAGTGCGGCGGCAAAAAATACATGTGATAGCTTTTTCATTCTAATACTTAATAATGCAAAATATAATCAACCCCTCTCAACGTCTATTCCTTCTTTTTCTTGTCTAAAAAAGTAAAAATTCCTACAGATATGCCGCCGCGGGTAATGGGGAAGTCGCCCTCGTAACCCGATGCCTGCACATAAAAGCCTGTCTCTAACCCAATATGCGGGTTGAAAAAATACGCCATACCCACAGCACCACCTGCCGAAAATCCGTTTTTATTACCCACGTTACCTTTTGTAAGCTGCGTAGATACCATATAACTGCCATTAGCGGCCACAAATCCTTTTAATTGTTTTTTGCCAATATAATACTTTACCGTGGGGCCTATGCCGGTTACAAAGGTAGTGGTAGTACGGTATTCATTTTGCTGCACGTTGAAAGCCCGGCGGCTGGTTACCCCAAACGAGTAGCGCCCGCCAATAGCCAGGCCCCTTACAGCAAACACTGCCAGGGTCGGGTTAATAGCCATGTTGAAATTGCTGGTAGTACTCTGAAAGCTAAGGCTTACATCTACATTGCCACCTATGGCCATCATGCCTTTATCTACCTGCCCGAAAGAGGCAAGAGAAACCGACAACAGCAATATGGCTATTAGCTTTTTCATACTTTATTTTACCAGCACCTCCAGCGATTTAGACTGCAACCCATCCTGGTAAATCTTATTGTATACCCTTTCTATCAGCTGTATGCGGCGCTTTTCTATCATAGCCTTTACTATGTTTTCGCGCACAAACTCAAGCGGCGAAGGTTCATCCTTTTTCAGCACGCTGGCCACTTTAATAAACCATGGGCCTTCATCACTTTTAAACTCCTTAAATGTTTTAGAGCTGATAAGCGAGTTAAGGTCGCCCTGCGATACCGGGAAGTTCTTCAGCACGTTGGCTTCCTCGTACCATATACCATCCTGCATTACATAGCTGCTGGCATACTCTTTACAGTAACCTTCCAGCTTGCGCAGGTCTTCTTCGTCTTTTGGTTTAATTATCCATTTGCGGGCATCGGCCAGGTTGGGCGCATCGGCTTTCAGCTTGATAAAGTAAACC
>DATGXP010000624.1:0-2166 GCA_035298845.1 Chitinophagales bacterium | reverse complement strand
GGGCGTGCTTATTTAACCCTGCCTCATTAAAATGGCAGTTATCGTACCGGTAATCGCTGCCCAGCAAATCAGTATTAGGTCCGTTAAATATTTGCAGCGAATCATCAGCCAGGCTGCGCTGCGCGTTTTGCAACAATGCATCCACCGAGCCTCCACAGCGGGTAGTAATTGCCGGATAAACCGGTGCTGTTATTCCTTGTGCACGCAGATAAGTTACCAGCGTATGAAAACTGGAAGTATAATTAGCAGCATTCTGTTCCCCGTTTAATCCACCACTATACGCTACATGGTTACTCTCGCCCTGGTGCCATAATACATGGGTGGGTTTAATACCGGCGCTATCCAAATTGCGTATAGTTTGCTGCAGTAGGTAGTGCAGGTTTCCGCCAGGTATCCATTGTTCTATTCTTGTTCCGCCCACAGCACAAGGGGCTACAATTATCGTTTTTGCAAAATTACGTTCCATCAGTTTATCGGCCAGCCGGCCCCATACGCTGCCCCCATCTCCGTCACTACCTTTAAGCGGATCGTTCAGCGGATAAACGTTGCCCGCATAAAAATTGAAGGTGTTATCGCAATGCGTAGTATACCTGGCATCTCCATAATTGGCAGCATTTGATTGTCCCATTACTAAAAGCACGATAGTATCGTGTGTTGTAGCGGCTGTATTACAGTTATGCATGGTGATAATGGCTTGTGGGTCGGTTTTGCACGACGGGCAGAAAAAACAGATTAGATAAAGCAAGGCAAATGGCAAATAGCTTTTGCCGCTTTGTAAAAACAGTAAATACATAGGACAAAGGTAGGGCAACAATTTAATAATGCAATTAGTTGCCCTGTGCGGTTTCGCGCTTATCTAGCGGTACAAAATCTTTTACGTAAGCTGCAGAGGCATTTATCTGCGGTACTTTATCTTTTTGATATAAAGGCATCATTTGTAAAGGGAAAGGGATAAGTGCCACATTATTGCGGCATTTTTCTAAAAACCGTCGAATAAAATGAGATTGAAAAGGGTCGGTGGCTATGGCGATTTTTTTAAACCCAAGCTGCCGAGCCAGTTGTATGCCATAGTCAACATTTTCTGAACTATGCTCTGCCCGGCTTTCTACAAAAGTGTTAGCAGATGGTATACCCATAGAATCTGCCATTATCTTCATAGATTGACCTTCTATGTAAGGAGTATGCACGGCCCCACCCGAAAAAATTATGTTTCTCGCAATCTTTCTATCAAACAGATATTGCGCCCACAGCATACGTGCTTTGTAAATCGGGTTTACTTTACCACTATCAAAAGGTACCCCGGGTACTATAATAACATCGTAGGGAGCCCCGGAAAAATTACTATCGCCGGAGTTATTTGCCAGGTTATTTACCAGTCCGCATGAATTCATTACCAAAACGGAAATAATACACAGTTGGAAAAGTAGTGGGGCTTTCATAGAAACTGGTGTGGGTAAAGTAATGTGTGTAATACATAAACACCGGTTTAATAATTCCAAATGGATATAGCCATCGGAAATTGTGAGTCTATATTATAAACACACAACGCGCTTTTTTATTGCGTGATTCCGCAATAGCCTTTTCTGCAAAAACATTTTGTACATGAAAACAGGCAATACCCGAGATAATTCCCGCGTATTGCCTGCATACTTTCTGTCTTATTTTTTAATGTCCTTTTCTCTTGCCGCCTCCACCACCGTGCTTTCCTCCACCTTTATTTCCTCCGCCATTACCGTGGCTTTTTTGCGACGGGGCATTTCCGGGACTCTTGCTGTAACTGCGCGGTTGCGAAGTGTTGCTAACCTTTACTGATTTCTTTACCTGACCGGGTGGCGCATAGTGTGGGTGCCCTTTTACCACATAATATTTAGGTTCATTACTGTTCTTAATTATCACTTGCCCTCCTTCCCCTTTATACTTTACGTATTTTACTTTATGTTCTTTATGATACATATACGCTCTAGGCTCTGTCAACACTACTTTATAGGTATTGTACACATTAACGCTGCCATAGCGGGGTGGCAATGCCGCAGCAAAAAGCCATTTGTTCCCATCTAAATACACATATCTGCGCGCTGGCACATCGTAATAGATGTCGTATTCAGGCATATAATAGTATCGGGCATAATCGTATCCCACAGGGCCCCAAACGGGTTGGGCGCCAAT
>DATGXP010000623.1:0-4325 GCA_035298845.1 Chitinophagales bacterium | reverse complement strand
CCTGCTGTATTCGGCCAGATAATCTACATTTTTCATTACCTGGTCGAAAGAGGCGTTTATGCGAATTGCTTCATAACGTTCTTTGTTTAATGAATCGAGGGAAATACCAATCGTAAAATTTCCCCGGTTCAAAAAATCCTTTACCCGCGCATTTAATATGGTGGCATTGGTTTGCACAACTATTCTGCATTCGGGGTTTTGGGCTATGAGCATTTCCCAGAATGTATAATTGATTTTTATGGCAAAAGCTTCGCCTGCACCACTAAACCTTGTTTCTTTCAGGTGAGGGATAAACTCTTGTAATTGTTCTACAAATTTCTCATCGTAAGGGCTTTTAATGGGAGGTAATTTATCGCGGTTTGCCCGTATAGAAGAAGACAGGTCGCCGGTGCACATTACACACTCCAGGTTGCAGGTGTTGCTCAGCAAAAACTCCATCATACTGGGGTAAGCACTATGCCGGGGCAATGTATCGAAATACCGGGTGCCTATCTGATCAAAAGCCCCTTTGTTATAATCGCGTGTGCATACATGGCAACCCGAAAGAAAATTATATTCCCTCATCTTCTCGCGAAACCCCCTTGCCAGCTTACTATTCCATATTTCGCTTATAGACTGCTCGGGATAGCGGCCAAGAATGTTTTCGGTATTCATGCAACAGGCCGTAACAGAACCATCTGCGGCAAAGCGCATGTTTACGCTCGGCGCAAAACAGGCCGCTCCCTGGTTTGATGGGTCGCGTGTAGAATTATACCCATTTCGTAATATCTGTTCTGCACTTAGCACCGGCTGGCTAGTGGCGTGCACTCTCCCCAGAAATTTGTTTAATACACTTGGTATGAGCGTTGTCATGGCTCGTTACTTTATCTGTAAAATAGCAAAAGAATATGTAAACGCCCAAATTAACATGTAAATGGGCTTATTGGGTGTCTAAATGGGTTATATACATAACCCTGGTACAGTAGCATGTAACGGGAATAACATAAAACTATGCAGGTTTTATGTTACTTTCGCGCCCTCTTATGATAGCTGTATCCAACGTAGAATTACACTTTAGTGGTCGGGTAATGTTCGACCAGATTTCGTTTTTGATAAACGATAACGACAAAATTGGTTTAACGGGCCGTAATGGGGCCGGTAAATCTACCTTGCTAAAGGTACTTAAAGGCCTGCAGCCCATAGATGGGGGCGATATTATGTACCCCAAGGGCACCATTATTGGTTACCTGCCGCAGGAGCTGCACTCTCAATCATCTTTATCTGTAATGAACGAAACCAAAAAAGCGTTTGAACAGGTAATGCAGTATATTAATGAGAAGGAGAAGATAATGCATGAAATGGAAACCCGCACCGACTACGAAAGCGACAGCTACATGGAGCTGATAGAGCGCCTGGGCGAGGTAGAACACCAGATAGAGATACACGATGGATACAGTATAGAAGAGCAAACCGAGCGCGTGTTAAAAGGCCTTGGTTTTGAGCCGGCCGATTTTGAAAAAGAGATGAAGAGCCTGAGCGGTGGCTGGCAAATGCGTGTAGAGCTGGCAAAAATACTATTGGCTAAGCCTGATTTGGTATTGCTAGATGAGCCTACCAACCACCTGGATATAGAATCGGTATTGTGGCTTGAAAGATTTTTGAAAGACTACCCCGGCGCTATAATGATGGTATCGCACGACAGGAGCTTTTTGGATGGTATAACCAACAGGACCATTGAGGTAGTAAACGGCGATATAGATGATTACAACGCCCCTTACAGCAAATACCTGGAGCTGCGCAAAGAGCGCCGCGAAATGCAGATAGGTGCCAAGAAAAACCAGGACCGCGAAATAGCACAGATAGAACGTAACATCGAGCGTTTCCGCGCCAAGGCCAGCAAGGCTACGTTTGCCCAGTCGCTTATAAAGAAACTGGATAAAATGGAGCGTGTAGAGGTTGAAGAGGAAGATGCAAGTGCTATGAACCTGCGTTTTCCGGGAGCACAGGCATCGGGCAAAGTGGTGGTAACCGCCGAGCATATAAGCAAAAGCTATGGCGATAAAAAAGTAATAAGCAACCAGAGTTTCCAGATAGACCGGGGCGAAAAGATTGCCTTTGTGGGCAAAAACGGTATGGGTAAAACAACCCTTACCCGTATATTGGTTGACGGACTTGACCACGAAGGAACGTTTACGCTGGGCCACAATGTAACCGTAGGTTACTACGCGCAGCATGCGGCCGATAGTATGGACCCGCAAAACACGGTGCTGGATACCGTAGACCGTGTAGCCGTGGGCGATATACGCACCAAGCTGCGCGATATGCTGGGCTGTTTTCTTTTTAAAGGCGAGGATGTATTTAAGAAAGTAAAGGTGCTGAGCGGTGGCGAGAAAGGCCGTCTTGCTCTTTGCAAAATGATACTGGAGCCCAGGAATTTCCTGGTACTGGATGAGCCTACGAACCACCTGGATATAATGAGCAAAGAGATATTGAAAAATGCCATTAAGCAGTTTGAAGGCACCGTAATTATTGTAAGCCACGACCGTGACTTTTTGCACGACCTTACCACCAAAACTTTTGAGTTTACCAAGGATGGTATAAAGCAACATATTGGCGATATCAACGATTTCTTAGAGAAGAAACAAGTGGAGGATATGCGCCTTTTAGCAAAGAAGGATGAAGTGAAGAAAGCCGAAGCAAAGGTGCAGAAGGTAGAAGAGAAAAAGCCAGACCCAGGCAAGGACACCAGGAAGATAAAGGCAGAGATAGATAAAAGCGAAAAGAAGATAGCCGAGCTTGAAACCCAGATAGCCGGGCTTGATAAAAAACTACAGGACAGCAACCAGTTTGCTGAGTTAAATAAAGACCCTAATTTTTTCAGCAACTACGAAGCTTTGAAAAAACAACTGGAAGCCGAAATGGCTAACTGGGAGAAATTGAGCGAGCAGTTGTAAAATCAATATCCCTGAGAGTTTAAAAGTAAATCACCGTTACTTATGAGAAAGCTGGTGCAACACATGCACGTATCGTTAGATGGTTTTGTAACCGACCAAAGCGGCGGAATGGGCTGGATACATGTAGATGACGAAATTTTTGACTTTGTGGGCTCTATCACCAAAGAGGCAGATACCGGCTTATACGGCAGAGTAACTTTTGGTATGATGGAAGGTTACTGGCCTACTGCTGCCGACAATCCAAATGCCTCTAAGCATGATCTGGAACATGCGCAATGGTACAAGGCCGCATCTAAAGTTGTGTTGAGCAGAACCTTACAATCGGCTTTGGATAAAACACAAATTGTAAGTGATAACCTGGCTGAACAAATTGAAAAGCTGAAGGGCGAACCCGGCAAAAACATAATAATTTTTGGAAGCCCGGGTGCGGCGCACTCTTTAATGCAAGCTAACCTGGTAGATGAATACTGGCTATTTGTAAACCCTGTGTTGATTGGCGGCGGCAAGCCGTTATTTGCCAATATTCAACAGAAAACGAACCTCCGCCTTATCGAAACAAAAACATTTGCATCGGGTGTAGTGGCTATGCATTACGAAGTAAAATAACGGCCCTTTTCTGAGTAAGCTGATAGCAATAGCTAACCTGCACACGTAGCGCGGCCTGCAGGCTAAAAAATAGTGCGCAGCTGTTTGATACATGAACAGGGTTTTTATATTTGCTATTGTTAATATATAATCATTCACAACCCACCCCTTCATGAAGTATTTTCTACTTACCGCATGCCTTATTCTTGCAACAATTTCTAAAGCCGGTAGCGATGAAAAATTGCTAAAACAGGCAAACGCTGCCATTGCTAAAAATGAATTTCAAAAAGCGGCAGAAGCTCTTGAAAAAATTTCGGCATCTTCTCAAACATCTTTGCCCTATTTGCAATCTGCAGCCCTTGTGTACGATTCGCTTAAACAGTATAAAAAAGCAGTTAGCTTTTACGGCGAACTACCCAAAGATGCTGCTAACAACAATGCAGTTAAAGCACGGGTTGAATTTTTAAAAGCCGAGATTGCTGCGTACGAAGAAGCGGAGCGTATACGGGTAGAAAAAATGAAAAACTGTACAAAGTGTACCGGTACCGGTTTTCTGCATTCTCAAACCGGTTGCAATGCTTGTGGCGGCAAAAAAAGTACAGTAAAGGAATGTTCGCGCTGCCGGGGTAACGGCAGGGTAAGTTGCTCCAACTGCGGCGGCACTGGCTATGTAGAAACTAATAATAACGACCGTGTAGTAAGGATGGATTGCCGCCGGTGTAATGGTGAAGGCTCCTCAGTTTGCAACGCTTATTGCAACCGTGGCACTATTACCGAAGATTGCCGCAAATGCAATGCTACCGGTAT
>DATGXP010000622.1:0-3146 GCA_035298845.1 Chitinophagales bacterium | reverse complement strand
ACCTGCAGGTACTGCCCGGCGTGGTAAGCACCGGCGACCAGGGCGGCCGGGTAGTAATACGCGGGGGCACACCTATACAAACCAAATTTTTGCTGGATGGTATTACCATCTATAATCCTTTTCACTCTATTGGCCTTTTCTCTATTTACGAAACAGATATTATCAAGAACGTAGACGTATACACCGGTGGGTTTCCATCGCAGTATGGCGGTCGTATATCGGCAGTGGTTGATGTTACCACCCGAGATGGAAACCGCAAAAAAGTAAGCGGCAAGGTAAGCGCCAGTCCATTTATGGCACACGCCCTGCTCGAAATACCTGTTATAAAACTGAAGGAAGACCGCAACACAAGCGCTTCTCTCATACTTAACACCAAGATATCGTACCTGGACAGAACATCCAAAGCCTTGTATCCTTATGCTGGTAAGGCCGGTTTGCCTTACAATTTTTACGATGTGTATGGAAAATTTTCGGTAAATGCCGGCAAGGGGAACAAATTCAGTATTACAGGTTTCAACTATCTAGATAACACCAACTTCGATTTAGCAAAATACAAGTGGAATACCTTTGGGGTTGGCGCTAACTTTTTGGCAGTACCCAAAAACTCAAACCTTTATTTCAACACCCATGTAAGCTACTCCCAATACAAAATGCAGCTAACCGAAAAAGATTTAGGATTGCGCACTACTTCTATAGGAGGCTTTGATATAGGAATGGACTTTGTTTACTACATAAAAAACGGGGAGCTTAAATACGGGTTAGATGTAGAAGGCAACTCTACCAAACTGAATTTTACCAACCAGTATGGCCAGAACGTAGGACAAAACCAAAATACTACCGACCTGAGCGCCTATGTAATGATGCATAAATATGTAAAGAAGTTTGTGATTGAAGGTGGTTTCCGCTTTCAATACTATGGCAACGTAGGGGGCATATCGCCCGAACCACGCCTGAGCATGAAGTATAACATTACCGATATGGTGCGTATTAAGCTGGCTACCGGTATGTACTCCCAAAACTTTATAAGTACAAAAAGCGACCGCGATGTAGTGAACCTGTTTACCGGTTTCTTAACCGGACCCGAGGAAGATGCACAAGATGCGTCGGGCAAAACCTACGACAAGATCAGCAACTTTCAGCGCTCGGTACACGGCATATTCGGCCTTGAGCTGGACCTGCCTAAAAACGTAACCATCAACATAGAGCCTTATTACAAGTATTTCTGGCACATGTTTAATGTAAACCGATTTAAAGATGAAATAAGCGATCCTAATTTCCTGATTGAAAAAGGTGATGCATATGGCCTGGATATCTTAGCCAAATGGCAATTTAAAGGTCTGTATCTATATGGTACGTATTCATTGGCCTGGACACACCGCAATGATGGAGTGCAGGTTTATCCTCCACACTTCGACCGCCGTCATAATGTAAACCTGGTAGGTAGCTACACCTTTGGTAAAAAACGCGATTGGGAAATAAGCGCCCGTTGGAATTTAGGTAGTGGTTTCCCGTTTACCAAAACCCAGGGATTTTACGAAAGCGCCCCGTTTGATGGCGGAATTAGCACTGACATTACCTCTACTAATGGACAGCTGGGTATATTATATGACAGCAAAATTAACGGTGGACGATTGCCTTACTACCACCGACTGGATATGAGCGTTAAAAAGATTTTCAACATAAAAGACCTGCTGAAAATTGAAATCAATCTTAGCGTATCAAACGTTTACAACCGCAACAACATATTTTATTTCGACCGCGTAAGCTACCAGCGCGTAAACCAATTACCGGTATTACCTAGCTTAGCAGTATCGTTTGCGTTTTAAATAAGTGAAATATAAATTTCAGGCATCAGCATGTTATAGCTTCGCCTTCCGCTGCTTCCACATATAGCCGTACAGCGCCGGGAAATAATAGACATAGGCCACCAATGTAACAGCCAGGAACACCGTTAAAACAGATAAGGTTAATCCCTCTGTCACAACCGGTGTTGCCAGTATAAGCCACTCGCCGGTAACGCCAATTGGATAAAGAAGTATGAAAAAAGAGTAGCGCATCCAAAGCAGTATATTAAACTGCCGGCCCAATAGTGCAAAGAAATAAAACGAATACCTGACAAGTTCTGTGATTGTCCAGGCAAATGAAACAGTTAAAACTCCCAGTCTGAACACGGTAACATCGGCAAACTTATCGATAAGGACATTGATAAACACCAGCACCAATATACGCGAAGCCACCTGTGCTATGGTAGAGCCAATGGGCGACTTAACCCACTTAAGCAGGGCATGCAGAATTTCGAGCAGGGCCATACCCTGCGCTATGTTAAGCAGTATTAAAGTAAGCGGGCCCACTTGAAGCCCACTAGATAAAAAGCTTATAAAAAAACCACCCCAGAAAAAGAAGGCGATAGCGTTGTATGCTGCCAGGTAAATTTTGAGCGTATTTGTCATAGCATGCAAAATACAGAATTAACATTAGTGTGAATATACCTATATAACATCTGCAAGCACGTTAATAACATCAAGCTTGTAAAAATGTGCTATACGACAGAAATTGTTATGTTTAAACACTCCAACCCATCGAGCGTATTAATGTATTTTTTCTGGATGCCTCTGCGTGTGCGCTTTAGCAATAACTAAGGAACCGGTTTGCGTTGGCGTGCTACAGAGCCAAAAAATGTGTGCGCTAATGAAAAAAAAGCTGAGAATAGAAGACGGTGCAAAAAACTATTTCGAAAAACATGCATTACTAATTCTGCTTGGGCTTACAGGCCTGATTGTGCTTATTGTTTTTTACGATTTTCTGGTATTTAATAAACTCTACTTGTTTAAAGGGTTGGCCAGCGACTCGATGGTAGATACCTATCCCAATTACATTCATATAGCCGACTATTTGCGGACCGAAGGCCTGCCTAGGTGGTCTTTTAGCCAGGGTATGGGGCAGGGCATTTTTCCATTTAGCTTTCCAGACCCACTGGTAACCATGCTTTATGCGCTGGGCAGAGACCATCTTGCTTATGGAATAGCGTACATGGAAATTGCCAAAATATTTTTGTGTAGTATATTCTTTTACCGGCTGCTAAAAAAATTATCAGTAACCGGACTACCGGCAATTCTGGGCGCACTATCCTATAGTTTTTCGGGCTT
>DATGXP010000621.1:0-2331 GCA_035298845.1 Chitinophagales bacterium | reverse complement strand
ACTAGATAGTAAAAAACTTAATCTGACTATTACACGTCTTTGCCATCAGTTGATTGAGCAGCACAAAGACTTTGAAAACAGCGCTATCATTGGGGTTCAGCCCCGTGGTGTATACCTGGCTGACAGGATTTACCGCAAGCTTACCGAGATACTTAAGAAGAAAAATATTGACTACGGCAAGCTGGATATTACTTTCCACCGCGATGATGTGCGGTTAAAAGGCAAGCCTATGATTGCCGATGAAAACGATATAGAGTTTTCGCTGGAGGGTAGAAATGTTATACTGATAGACGATGTATTATACACCGGTAGAACTATACGCGCAGCACTGGATGCCATGCTTGCCTATGGGCGCCCGGCAGACGTAGAATTGTTAGTATTAATAGACCGCCGCCTGCAGCGGCACCTGCCCATACAGGCAAAATACGTGGGTAAAGTAGTAGATAGTATAGCTGCCGAAAAGGTAAAAGTAGAGTGGAAAGAGACCGATGGAGCAGATAACGTATGGATTGTAGAAGACGAATGAACCGCTAACAGACACAGATAAAACATAAATGAGCGCACTTAGCCAAAAGCACCTTATAGGTTTAAAGTATCTTACCAAACAGGACATTGAACTCATTTTTCAAACCGCCGATAACTTTAAAGAGATAATACAGCGGCCTATAAAGAAGGTGCCATCGTTGCGCGATGTAACTATTGCCAACCTGTTTTTTGAAGATAGCACCCGCACCCGTATATCGTTTGAACTGGCTGAAAAGAGATTGAGCGCCGATACTATTAACTTCTCTGCCTCGGGTTCATCGGTTAAAAAAGGCGAAACTCTGTTAGATACTGTAAAGAACATTTTGGCCATGAAGGTGGATATGATAGTGATGCGCCACAGCAGCTCGGGCGCGGCTAACTTTCTATCGGAGCATATACCGGCTAACATTATTAATGCCGGCGACGGCACGCATGAGCACCCTACACAGGGCTTGCTGGATGGCTACAGCGTTCGCGAGAAGTTTGGCGAACTGAAAGGATTAAACTACCTGATAATAGGAGACATTAAACACAGCCGTGTGGCGGGTTCTGATATCCCACTAATGCTGAAGATGGGTGCCCAAGTGAAAGTATGCGGACCGCCAACCCTAATACCTAAGTATATAGAGGAACTGGGGGTAACCTATGAGCCTAACCTGAAGAAAGCGCTGGAATGGTGCGATGTAGCCAATGTGCTGCGCATACAGCTGGAGCGTATGGATATAAAATTTGTGCCTTCGCTGCGCGAGTACTCACTGTTTTACGGTGTAAACAAAGCCCTGCTTGATTCTATCAATAAGGATATTACCATTATGCACCCGGGGCCAATTAACCGCGGCGTGGAGTTGAACAGCGATGTGGCGGATAGCAAGCAATCACTGGTGCTGCAGCAGGTAGAGAATGGGGTGGCTATACGTATGGCGGTGCTTTATTTACTGGCGGGGAGAAATTAGCCCCCTAAATCCCCTAAAGGCGACTTGAATACAAACAGGCGAATACACATTACCACAGAGGCACGGAATACATAGAGAAACACGGAGAACAACAAACAGATTTAAGGGATAGACGCTATGGCGCCTGTATGCGTTTAGCTATGTGCATGGCCCTAATACGGGACAAAGCTTTATAGTGCATAGCATACCAAAGCGCATTCATAAATAAGGCAAGTGGTAGGTGTACATACAGACCGAAGAGAACTACCCACGCATAAGAGTCAACAGCCAGAGCCCAAAAATCGTTGGCGTTGGGAAAGTGGGTTGATAGCCATAACGCTATTAGCAACACTACTGACTGGAAAAGAAAAAGCAATAAAATCCAGTTGATGACCGGGCGAAGTCGCTTACTGTTTCTAATGGACAGCCTGTAAGCCGTGTAAACGGTAAGCGCCCAGATAATGCCGCCGCCCATGGTCATTATAAGTTCGCTTTTGTCAAAGCCGGTCATAGCACAAAGTTAGTGAATAGCTTAAAAGCAAACAGTAAGATGTAGTAAGGCACATCACTCCAGTTTCCCTTCTACAGCTTCTTTGCGGAGTTTGGTTGCGGTTTCTAAACCGAGGTAGTTGTCGATGCCTTTGTGCGCCAGGTAAATTACTGGAGTAAGTAAAAAAGCTGCGCCTACTTTGTAAATATAGTTGACTACACCCACTGCCAGCACCATGTTAAACGACCACTGGCCGGGCTGGCCGCGCTTGAGCAGGTAGAAGGCTACGAACAATACTATGAAGCTATCGATTAGGGTACACCAGTGAGTGCAGTTCGCGATCGCCTGATCACCGAACACCCAGAACTCGCCAAATGGCGCGAC
>DATGXP010000620.1:0-6338 GCA_035298845.1 Chitinophagales bacterium | reverse complement strand
AGCTCCTTCACCTGTTCTTCGCAAGCCATTGTTTTTTGCACTTTTTCCGGTATCAGTTCCAGTTCGGCAAAGGCATTGCGCAATTGCTGTTTGGTAGCCTTGCCGCGTATTTCGGCAAAACCAAATGCCCATAATGTAAGTATGGCTACCTGCGATGTAAATGCTTTGGTACTAGCCACACCAATCTCCGGCCCTGCATGGGTATATGCACCGGCGTGCGAAGTGCGCGGGATAGATGAACCCACCACATTGCACAAACCAAATATGGTAGCGCCTTTTTCTTTTGCCAGCTCGATAGCGGCTAAGGTATCGGCAGTTTCGCCCGATTGAGAAATAGCAATTACCAAATCATCTTCGTTAACCACCGGGTTGCGGTAGGGGAACTCAGAGGCATACTCTACCTCTACCGGTATGCGCGCAATATCTTCAAACAGGTACTCGCCCACCAGGCCGGCGTGCCAGCTGGTACCACAACCCACTATAATAATGCGCTTAAGGTTCTTTATTTTCCCTTCGTGCTCCTTTAAACTGCGCATGGCAAACATACCCGTGCTTGGGTCGAAACGGCCGCGCAACGAATCGTAAATAGACCTTGGCTGCTCGTGTATCTCCTTAAGCATAAAGTGCTCATACCCGCCCTTCTCTATTGTTTCCAGGTTCATCTCCAGGGTTTGTATGTAGGGTGTGTGCTCTACATTGCCCAGTGTTTTAATAGATAGCTTGCCATCTACTACCGAGGCTATCTCGTTATCATCCAGGTAGGTTACATCTTTGGTATACTCTATTATAGGGGTAGCATCGCTGGCCATAAAATATTCGCCATCTTTACCTATACCCACTACCAGTGGCGAGCCTTTGCGCGCGCCTATCATTTTGGCCGGGTCGTTTTTGCTTATAATTACAATGGCATAAGCGCCTATTACTTCGTTCAGTGCAAGTCGCACAGCTTCGTCAAGCGTGGCACCGGTGTTTTGCTGCACATCTTCTATCAGGTGGGCCAGCACTTCGGTATCGGTATCGCTGGCAAACTTGTGGCCGCGGTTGGTTAGCTCTTCTTTAAGCGATGCGTAGTTCTCTATAATACCATTGTGTATAATAGCAATATCGCCGCTTTGCGACAGGTGCGGGTGCGAGTTTACATCGTTAGGCTCGCCGTGTGTAGCCCAGCGTGTATGGCCCATGCCCAGGTGGCTGTGAGTTTCTTTATTGCCTACCGCAGTTTCAAGGTCCGATACTTTGCCCTTGCACTTGTATACGTTCAGGTTGCCGTTTAGCAAAGCTACACCGGCGCTGTCGTAGCCACGGTACTCAAGTCTCTTTAATCCTTTTATAAGTATGGGGTATGCCTCGCGGGGCCCGATATATGCAACAATGCCGCACATAAGCTGATTTTTTTGTTTTAGTTTTTAAATATACAGGATAAACAGATTGCCGGTTAACCGGATGTTCATGTAGTCCATTCATCCATCATTCCAATTTTCCGCTCTACAATTTTGTATAAGTTACAACTAAGGTTATCTGGTAGTTTTTATCGGTAGAAGAGTTGGAAAGCACCACCCGCTCTGAGTTAAAGGTGGGTGATATTATCTCTACATAAAAACCCTTGTTAGGATAAATACCCCTGATAAGTTTTTGAAAATAACGCTTTATATTAAACCGGTAACGGTTAATAATTGTGCCATTTACATTTTCGGCTGTGCGCACACCGCCAAAGCCGGTGCCTGTTACATCATCTTCCAGCTGTATGGTTTGGCCGGCATCATCTATGCGGTACAGGTTAAGCACTGTAGGCGCTATATAGGTGGTATCGGTAGCACCATTGCTTTGCGATAGTATAATTTCGGCCTTATTAATAGCAATGTTCTTAGGCAAAGAGTCGAGGTCTTTAATAAACAGTTTGCCTTTAACTCCCACACCGCCCTGCAGGTACACCTTCTCCTCTCCTGCCGGGTTAGGGCTGGTAACCGAGGTATTAACCGGTGCACCGGTATACACGTTATCAAAGTGGTTGATACGTACGCCCGATAGCGGGAAACGGTAGCTTAATGAATCTGTTTCTACACCACCGGTATTGCTTTTGTAATACAGCACGATAGAAGAAATAGAAGATGCAAGGTCGAGGTACACCAGCCCATTGCCGGTAGTAGCCGAACCGGTAGTAAGGTAAAAGCCCTTGAAAGTGCCCAGAAAAGAAGAGTTATCGCGCAGTACCAGCGACGAATCGGCAGTCAGCAATTTATTGCCAAACGCATCGGTAAGCTTAATGCGCAGGTGTGGCGCCAGGGTACCATACTGCGTTTTTACACTATCGGTAAGCTTAGGTGTAAAACCCGTAAGCGTACCTATGGCCGGTACCTGCACGGCAAAGGCATCGTTGGTTTTGTAGGTAGTAGTATCGTTAATGCTCTGTGCCAATTCAAATACGGATATATCTACCGGCTGGTCAAATTTGCCATACAAGCCGCTATAGCGCACTATTAGTACAGCCGAGTCTAATATTGGGTTCTGCCCAAAATAAACGTTGTTGCTGGTAAGTAAGAACTGCGAGTAAAGCCCCGCGTAGGTATTGCCAAAAGCCGGGTCGGCCAGACTGCCCAGCAAGCCTACTGTTACACCATTGGCCTTTAGTGGCACTTCATACTGCGAAAACGCAGTCATCTGCAAGGTATCTTTAGCCAGGTTAAGGTCATCGTCGCTGGTTAGCAGGTTGTTATCCTCTATCAGCGGCTCCTTACAGCCCGTTAAATAAAATAAGCACCAGCAGAATACTACTGGTGCTATTATAAAGGTGAGTTTCTTTTTCAATTTCAAGCTACGTGTTAAGGCGCAAATAAAACAATAATCACCTCAAACGCTTAGTTCGCCAGAATATTTTGGTAGAACTTGTTTAGCATATTCAACGGATCCTCTTCGTCGCTGTGCATTTTCAGCACCTGCTTGCCCTTGCTTTTCTTCAGGTGGCTGGTTACTTTCTCGTCCAGCGCATCACCCACTACAAGTCCGTCGGCAAACTGCACACCACCAATGTTAAGGCTGGTATTGTCACCTTCTTTAAAGAACTCAAGGTGTTTCTTCAAAATATCTTCGCTGATAGCCAGTTTGGTAGTAAAATCGTTCTTCAGTTTATCTTTAAACTCGTTTTTAGCTACTGAGTATACCACCTTAGTGTTGGTGAAAATAGGATCGTCTTTGTAAGTAGTTTTCAGGTACATAGGTATAAGACTGGTCATCCAGCCAAAGCAGTGGATGATATCCGGAGCCCAGCCAAATTTGCGAACGGTTTCCAAAGCACCCTTGCAGAAGAAAATCATACGGTCGCTGTTATCATCGAAGAACTTGTTGTTCTCATCGTGGAAAACCAGCTTACGCTTAAAGAAATCTTCATTATCAAGAAAATATACCTGAAGGCGTGCGCCCGGCAGCGATGCTACTTTAATAACCAAAGGATAATCCTCATCGTTTATAATTACATTGATACCTGAAAGACGAACTACTTCGTGCAAACGGTGCCTTCTTTCGTTAATGGTTCCAAACTTTGGCATCAACACGCGTATCTCTAAACCCTGCTCTTGCATAAACCGTGGAAGTTCATTGGCTATTTTCGATGCTTCGGTAAGCGCCAAATAAGGATCCATTTCCTGAGTAACGATAAGAATTCTCTTTTTTTCCATATTATTGATTTGGTTTGAGTTAGAAAGTGAAGAATTTGATTGGAGTGCAAAGATAATAATAAAATATCGTAATAACCCAAAACAAAGTGCCACAATACTGTTAAGCACTGCCAATTATGCTCATTTTTAAGAAAATACAAGACCTGCAAAAACATTTACAAAGTGCTGATAATAAACCATTAACACAAGGTTTTGTCCCCACCATGGGCGCCCTGCATGCGGGCCATCTCTCATTAATTTCTAAGAGTAAGACCAGCTGCCGCCTTACGGTTTGCAGCATATTTGTTAACCCTACCCAGTTTAACGATAAAACCGACTTTGATAAATACCCCAATACCATTGATAGTGACATAGTTATGCTAAGCCAGGCGGGCTGCGATGTGCTCTTTTTGCCCTCGGTTAAAGAGATGTACCCGCAAGGACTTATCGACACTACGCCTGTTGACTTCGGCTACATGGCCCAAACCCTGGAGGGCGAGCACCGCCCCGGCCATTTTGGGGGCATGGCGCAGGTGGTAGAGCGGCTGCTGCGCATAGTAAAGCCCGATAAGCTCTACATGGGCCAAAAGGACTACCAACAACAACTAATTGTAAGCCAGCTTATTAAAAAACGCCGCCTGAACACCCAATTGGTAATGAGCCCCACCGAGCGCGAAAAAGACGGTCTGGCTATGAGCAGCCGCAACGTGCGGCTGGATGCAAAAGCGAGGGCTTTATCGGTAGAGCTATCGAAAACATTAAAGACGGCCAAGCGCGAAATTAGAAATACGAAATACGAAGTAAATGCAATTGCCCAGCGCGGCGCTGAAAACCTTAAAAGTATACCCGGCATAGACTTGGAGTATTTTGAAATACGCAATGCCGAAACACTAAAGCCTGTAACCAACAAAAAAGAAAAGATGGTAGCCCTGGTAGCTGCTAAAATTGGTGGGGTTAGGTTGATTGATAATATGGTTATTTAGGCTGTTCCAAATAAAAGAGTTTCATTGCGAGGCCTTTTCAGATAGCACTACCTTTTTGTCATGTTGAACGTCCCGATAGCTATCGGGATTGCGAAGTGAAACATCTTGTATTCAATTACAACCGCCCCAACCACTCATTCCCCGCATCATACACCACCAACCACTCCTTCAGTTGCCTTTTCCGTTCATCATCTAACACCGGCAGCAACGCATTAACATCAATTTCATTTTTGGCTGTATGGCTTTTGGCTTTATAAAGCAAAGCTATTATAGGCTCAAGCACAGGAAATCCGTTTACATCCACACCCATTTTAGCTAACGGGTAAGTTATATGATTATCTTTTCTGAAAATCCAGTTCTTATCATCTGCTTCATTTAATACAAACTCGGTACGCCATTTATCATCACCGTGCTTGCGTGCCCAAATGCCATGCATCGGCAGCTGTATTTCAAAATCGCCCCATTCATGCAACACACCCTCGTGCCCTATTTTAAATTCCCAACCGGGTAGTTGCTGTTTTAACTTTAACTGGTCGCGGCGCAGCAGGGCAATATCCATATCGTGGTGCTCACGGATGTACTGGCCTTTAAATAACTCTAACGCCCAGCCACCGGCTATATACCAGTTAAAGGTTAGGTGCATTAATTCGGCAGCTATTTCGGTTGGTGTGGTAGGATAAAAAGCAGACATGAAGTGCAATATAATGATGGCCCGCTTTCTTTCTTTTGTTGAAACATGAAGATAAATGCCAGATGTTATCGCCTATTTAGGCATCAACACCTCGCACTACAACACAGTATCTGCTTACCCCAAAATCATAGTATAGGGGTAGAAGGTTACCACGCCTGTGGCTATATCCTGCATGGCGCCTACTATGGCTATTTGCTGGGTTTAAGTAAATGACATTAGGTGCGCCACTATTTTTTCTACTGGCCTCATCTGTTAAAACCAGGCTTCGGCCCGTATGGTTCAGGCATAAAAAAATCGCCCCACATTACTGCGGGGCGATTTTATATAAGATAAAGAAGCTTGATTACTTAGCTACGTTAAATCTGTCTTGCTTAACAAAACGGCCTGTTTTATCGGCTAAGCGGTAGATATAAGTGCCGCTGGCTACATCGCCTAATTCAACAGTAGTTACATCTCCGGTAAGTGGACGAATACGAACGATGCTGCCGTTAAGGTCAGTAATAACTACCTGGCCGCCATTAAGGTTTTCTGCCTTAATGTTCAGTTCGCTGCTAACCGGGTTAGGATATACAGAAACTTCGTAGTTAGCAGTAACATCTTCTACACCATTAGGGGCAGCGCTCTGGCTAAAGAAAACCTGGTCTACATGTAAAGTCGAACCCTTTGTTACTTTTCTGTTAGCTGCGTAATAAACCAAAAGAAGTGTATCAGGAGTTATACTCGCATTAGCATATATATCAGTCATAGGTATATATACTAGCGACCACTGGCTAGCGGTATCCAAATTCACCTTTACGCCTATATAGTTGTTAATAAATACAGGGCCGCCGTTTTTAGTCATCGAAATATTTACCGATGCAGTATCGCCACCGGTAGATTCATATTTATAAGCAAAGAATAAAGTATCAGGACGGAAAGCAAAAGGGATACCTTTAAATTGAGGTCCCTGAGCACCTGCAGCAGCACTACCTGTAGCTACCGCACCTGCCTGAACGCCATAAGCGGGCTGTCCTG